>JAQGPE010000781.1 GCA_028293225.1 Akkermansiaceae bacterium
AAACCCCATGGCCAACGTTTTTGCCATTCTAAGTGCCATAGCACTCGCCGCCGCCCTGTTCCTTGCCAATAAAAACAAGGAAGCCTATTCGACCGCCATCACGGACCGCCAAACGGCGGAAAGTAAGCTGGCGTTGGAACAAAAGCACCTCAAGGACCTGACCGATAACTACGACAGCACCCGCAATCAGCGCACTGCCACCGAAGAAAAGGTGACCGGCCTGCAGGCTGACGAAGCTACCGCTCAGAGCGCCAACAAGGCCTCCGAAGCCGTTGTCGCGAAGAAGACGTCCGAAGTGGATGCCGCCGACAAGAAGATCACCGCCATCAAGGACGGCCTTGGCGATGCGAACCAGATCGAGGAACTCGCCGGTAAGATGAAGCGCACGAGCGAGCAGCTCGCCACGCTGACCGACGAACTCGCCAGCAACAATGCGACTCTCGCCGACCTCGTCAGCGAAAAGAACCGCACCGAAGGCGTGATCGGCGGCCTCCGCAAGAAGAACAGCGACATCTCCAACAAGATCTCCTTCTTCTCCGGCTCATCCATCAGCTCCATCTACCCGACCTTCGGCTTTGTCACCATCCCGGTCGGCAGCAGCGCCGGTTCGGTTCCTGGTTCCACCCTGAATGTCGTGCGTGACGGCTCCGTCGTCGCCAAGCTCCGCGTGCGTTCGGTCGAAAGCGGCCGCTCCTCCGCTGATATCATCCCGGACTCCCTTGCCGAGAACACCACCCTCTCCGTTGGCGATCGCGTGGTGCCTGCAGCTGAAGCTCCGGCCGCCTCCGGCAAGCCAGCAAAGAAGTAAGCCTTTTGGTTTCAAAACGACGCACCACTAAAAAACTTCAATGAAACCTCTTTTCTACGGCCTGACCATCGCTGCAGCCATTGCCGCATGTGTCTTTTCCTGGCAGCTCAAGACCAAGTTCGAAGGTCAGCTGGAAACGAAAAACGCCGCCATTTCCGCGACCAAGAAGACCGCTGGTGAAAGCGCCACGGAACAGGGCCTCCTCACTGGCGAACTCGGCAAGCTGAAGGACGCCAGGGACCAGGAAGCCACCCTCACCGCCTCCATCGAACAGCTCGCCGCCTCTGCGTCGAAGCTGAAGAAGGATATCGCTACCCTCGATGGCAAACTGGACGAACAGAAGGCCCAGTTCGCTGAGCTGGCTCACGTTCAACAGCAGATCCAGGACATCCTCAAGACCCTGCCGGGTGGCAGCGACGTGAACCTCGAAAACCTCGCCGACAAGGTGAAGGAAATCGAAGCTCGCCGCGATGCCCAGCAGAAGGAGCTTGAAGAGCTGACCACCAATGTCGAAGGCGCCAAGAAGGCCGTCGCCGGCAATCAGGACGAAATCTCCCGCCTGGGTGAAAAGGAAACCGAGCGCACCGCCCGCTTCCGTCACAACTCCATGGAGTCCGTCGTGACCGCCGTGAACAGCGACTGGGGCTTTGTGGTGATCGGCGCCGGCAGCAACACCGGCTTCACCCCGCAGACCAAGCTTCTGATCGAGCGCGAAGGCCGCCTGATCGGCGAAGTCAAGCCATCGGCCATCGAGCCATCCCAGACCATCGCTGAAATCGACCTGGACACGATCGCCCCTGGCGCCCGTATCCAGCCCGGCGACCGCGTGATCCTCGCCGAACCGGCCACCAACTGAGGCCAGTTTGAGTTTTGTTCTCAAAAACCCCGTGCGCTTGACTGCCACGGGGTTTTTAGTGCCTCGAAGTCATTGCCATGAAAATCCTTCTCGCCGCCACCCTCCTGACCGCCGCAGCTCTCAGCTCCTGCGGCATCGAAAATTTCCACGGACCCGGAGCCTCGGACTCCGCCACCTCAGCCGCACCCTGGAACCCGCCGGTGGAAGCCCAGGCCGGGGAGTTGATTTCCGGCGTCCCCCAGCCGCCGCGCCGCTGAGCCGGTCTGGAATCGAAATGCAGAATTTTCAGCATTTCTCCACCCGCGGGCTTGCAAGAGTCCGCGGGCTTTTTATGGTCCGGGGCATGAGAAGACGTTCCGCTGCGGCCCTGGTGCTCGCGATTCTCCCGCTCGCCTCCTGCGTGACCCCCAAGGATCCCGATGACAAGCGCAAGCCCGTCGGCCCTGAATCCGACACCAGCAAGATTCCGTGGAACCAGCCGATCTCCGGCCAGGGTGGCGGCATCCTGAGCGCGATGCCGAAGACTCCGCGCCGCTGACGGATCGAACCGCCTACCGGTGGTAGGGCTCGCCCTTGCGGTAGGTCGCCACCCGGTAGAGCTGCTCCAGCAGGACCAGCAGCGCCAGTTCGTGCTGCAGGGTCAGCGCGGACAGGCACCAGATGGCGTCCGCCGTGGCGCGCAGCTCCGGCGTGTGGCCATCCGATGCGCCGATCAGAAAGGTGACCGCCTTCAGGTCGCCGCGCCGCTCCAGCGCCGTGAACTGCTCCGCCCACTCCTGGGTCGTCAACGCCCTGCCGCGCTCATCCAGGGCGATCCGGTAGGTCCCGGCCGAGCGCTCCAGCAGCGCCGCCGAGACGGTGGCCGAATCTCCGGCCTTCAGATACTCCAGTTCGTGGGTGCCATAGCGGGTCAGCCGCTTCAGGTACTCGCCGATCCCGCTTTTCGCATAGGCCAGGGACGGCTTGCCGGCAGCCAGAACTCTCACGCGCATGTCCCGACCCTCCCCGACACCGGCCCGCCGGGTCAATTCTGCATTCCCACTTGTGGGGAGAGAATGTTAGGCAATGATGATCCAAGATGAAATACCTCCTTTTCCTGCTTCCCGTCCTGCTGGCTGCCTGTGCCTCCGACAATCCCCACACCGAGGAGAACAAGGGCAAGATGCAGATCAGCTTCCTGGAGAAATTCGACCGCTTCGACTACAACGGCGACGGCTTCCTGACGAAAAAGGAAATCATCCAGGGCATGAAGGAGGTCAACGCCACCGGCACCACCCCGCAGCAGCTCGACGCCCGCTTCAAGTTCTACGACGTCAACCACGACGGGAAGATCTCCCACTGGGAAGCCGAGCACGCCCTCGATAAGCCGATCCCGGCAAATCTGTGAGAGCTTCGTTGCGCCTCCATTCAGAGAGCGTCGTCGCCTTCAATCCGCCTTCCGCAACGCCTCCACACACCGTCTCACCCCCTCGGCATACGGCGTCTTCTTCAGCCCGCCGAGCAATTCCGCAAGCGCGCGGTCATCCATCAGCAGCGGCTGGGTGACCAGGTAGTGCATTTCCACCATCTCCTTCATGATGGGGTTGAACAGGCCGATCAGCCTGAGCGCGAATTTCCCCGCCACCCGGTAGTTCGGCTTGCGCCCGGTCACCGCGAAGGCCGCCTCCATCATCTCGCGCTGGGTGGTCGCGCCCGCGCCGGCGAAGTGCCACCACTGCCCATACGCTCCGGGGTGGGCGGCCAGATCCAGGATCACCGGCGCGGTGTCCGGCACGTAGACGAACTCGTGCGGCAGATCGATCGGCCCGATCATGTCGGCCTTGCCGCCCTGCGCCGCTGCGAGAAAGACGCCGTGCAGGAAGCTGCGGTCGACTCCCGGGCCATAGAAATCCGGCAGCCGCAGGATGGTCCCGCGGATCTTCCCCGCGGCATCCGCCGCCAGCAGCAGATCCTCCTGCTGCTTGCGCATCCTGCCCTTGTAGGTGTGCGGCTCGCGCGGGTGGCTTTCCGTGACCGGCGTGGCCTGCGCCCGACCATACGGATAGACCGTGCCGACCAGCACGAAATTCTTCACTCCCACGGCGATCGCGGCCTCCAGCGTCCGCTCCATCAGGATCGGGTGCAGGTGAAATTGATCGTAGGGCACGCCGACCAGGTAGATCAGCGTCCCGGTGCCGCGCAGGGCTTCCCGGATCGAGGCCGGATCGTCCGGATTCCAGGTCCGCAGTTCCGCCAGCGGATCGCCGCCGAAGGATTTCTCCAGTGACCCGGCGTTCCGGCCGACGACGCGGTACTCCTGACCGCGGGCGCGCAGTTCATGAGCCAGGCTTTTGCCGATCGCGCCGGCAGCTCCCAGGAGGGCGGTTTTGGTCATCTTTTTGTAGGGTATTGAAGGAATGATTCTTGCGCTGAACACCGTTCAGTGAACACCGTTCACCCTATGGATGGGAAATCCGCAGGTCAAGCGACGAAAAAAATCCCGGGCGTTCTCACGGAGCGGCAGGAGGAGAAGGAGCGCGTCCGCGAGCGCATCCTGGATGCGGCGCAGAAGATGATGATCGAGGACGGCTTCCGCGCCCTGTCGATCCGCAAGCTGGCGACGCGGGTGCAGTACTCCGCGGGGAACATCTATCTCTACTTCGAGAATCGCGACGCGATCGCCCGCGAGCTGTGCCTGCGCGGCTATGCGGAGATGCTGGCCTGGCTGGAGAAGGGCGCCGCGACCGCGTCAAAGCCGGGCGCAAAGCTGAGGGGCGCGAGCGCGGCCTACCTGCAGTTCGCCCTGGCCCGGCCGGAGATGTACCGGCTCATTTACATGGATGACCCGGCCTATCTGGAAGCGGTTTTCGCCGAGCGCCGCGAGGATGATCCGGCCACCCGTGCCTATGAACTGCTGATCGATCTGGCGGCGGCGACCCTGGGCGCGCAGGCGGATCGGCCGCAGGCGGTGAAGCTGGCGGAGTCCTGCTGGGCGGCCATGCATGGCATTGCCAGCCTGAAGCTGAGCTGCCCGACCTTTCCGCGGACCTCTCCCGAAATCCTCTGCGAAGCCGCGCTGGACGGGTTGCTGAAGAAGTGAAGAAACGCCAGGACGGCGGGAGCGCCGGGCTCACCGCGTCCTGCAAGGACGCTTCATCGAAGCCCAGGGTGAAACCCTGGGTAAAGACCACGCCGGAGGTGTGCAGGACGATCGCTGGCGATCGCCTCCCGCACGGAGGACCGGCGCAGCCGGGTCCGCGAAGCGGTTTCTGCGCGGTCGCGAATAGAGGACGCTGGATGGAATCGGGCGGCCGGAGTGACCGTTCACGGCGACGAATTTTCTCGGTCTCCTCGATGAGCACCGAAGGCCATGCGTGACCGGCATGGCGCGTCCCGCGTGCCGGGGGCGATCGCCGGCGATCGTCTTGCCACCTACGGTGGATGCCGTAACCCGGGGTTTCACCCCGGGCTTTGATGAGCCGTCCTTCCAGGACGTCAGGAACGGCAATGCGGTCGCATCACTCACGCATTCATCAACTCCTCGATCTCCTCCGCCTCGATCGGGATGTCCTTCATCAGATCGAAGTTGCTGTCCTTGCCGAGCACGAAGTCGTTCTCGATGCGGATGCCGATGCCTTCCTCGCGGATGTAGATGCCGGGTTCGATGGTGAAGACCATGCCTTCCAGGAAAGGCTGATGCGGCGGCGAGACATCGTGCACGTCCAGACCCAGGTGGTGGGAGGTGCCGTGCATGAAATAGCGGCGGACCAGCGGCTTGTCGGGGCCCTGTTCCTTGGCGGCCTTGGCATCGATCAGGCCGAGGCCGACCAGTTCGCCCTGCATCACCTCCAGCACTTCGCGCTGGTAGTCACCGGGGGTGTTGCCGGGGCGCAGCAGGCCGTTGGCGGCGCGGAAGACCCGCAGCACCGCATCATAGACCTGGCGCTGGCGTGGCGTGTAACGGCCGTTGACC
>JAQGPE010000077.1 GCA_028293225.1 Akkermansiaceae bacterium
GCCTCGCGGTTGACCGGCACGCCACCGACATCGATCACCAGCGCGCCGTCCAGCGGCGCCGACGGATCGACCCCGCGCTCCACCGCCGTCAGCACCCGCCACAGCTTGCGCTCCTTCGGCGCCTGAAAGTTCAGCTTCTTCAGCACCCGCCACTCCTGCACCTGCGCGAAGCACTGCAGCAGCGTGCGCGGCAGGATGCCCCAGAAGGCCAGCGCCAGCAGCAGGAAGATCCACCAGCTTTCCCCGCCGCTCGCCAGCGTCTCGCCGCGGCGCGAGTGGGAAATATCCGGCAGCAGCCCCGGCGCAAACGCCCCCCAAGGGAAAGACAGCACTTTCACCGAGCCGTGCAGGATCTTCTCCATGGCGGTCTGCGTCGTCGTCTCCCAGAAAAACCCGACCTTGCGGAAAAACACCATCGCCAGCAGCCCGGCGGCCGCACCGCTGTGGTAGTTGGCCATCGCCCCCTGCACCTTCGCTGCCAGCCGCCAGCCGACCGCCTTGGCCAGCGCGGCGCTGTCGTGCAGCCGCGCCACCACCTGCGGACCCTTGTCGCCCGCGAATTTGCCGGCCACGGTGGAAAGCAGCGGACCCGCCAGGCCGCCTTTTGCCGGGCGGAAAATCCACGCCGTGATCCCGGCCAGCATGATCAGCCACGGCACGAACAGGGTCGTGGCCAGGAAAAGCACCACGTGCACGCCTTCACGCTCCTTGATCAGGCAGCCCCAGGCCGCCCCCGCGCCGCTGAAAAAGGCCACCAGCCCGAGCAGCCGCGCCGCCCACGACAGCCCGCCGAGCCAGATGGTGCCCGGGTGGGACGCCATCGGTTGCTGCTCCAGCCACTCCTTGAAAACCAGGCGTCTTTCGCCCTTCGGCAGCACTTCCGGCTTGGACACGCCGTCCCACGCTCCGAGCGCCACCTCGAAGTCGATCAGTTCATTCAGCTTCCATCGCTCCTCGCGGCCGCGCATTGCCTGTCAATGTCTCCATTCAGGCCCCGCGTCCAAGGGAGAATTGCAACCAATCCACTCTCTCCCCGGATTGAGCTCAGTCCTGGCGAAAAAACTGCAACATCGGCCCAAGGGTTGCGGCATGCGAGACGTTCTTATGAATGCGGATCCTCACCGCCCCCGGAGCCACTCCGGAACGGGACTTCCCATTCAGTCCGACTTCATACCGCGCCCAGCCCTGCCACGCGATTTCGCCCTCGCTGATCACGAGGTCGTGCAAATGGACGGATTCGGCATCAGAAATATTGAAACGCGCTTTAAGCGCTTTTTCAATTTGGAGGGCGATGGCTTTGAGCATGATTTTGAGGGAATTAGAGATTCGCCATTATTTTTGTTAGATCAAATATCAACCTTCCGATCCCCCGAATCCCACCCACCTCGCGGAATTTCCGTTTGCGTTTCCGGGCCAGTAAGCGACTTGTCTCCCGACCCGAAGAGGGTGGGATTCTGGGAGGGATTTCCACTTTCGATCCGGGTCCCCGCCCGACTCTTAGCCGGTTGGGAAAGGGCCCTTCCCGGGAGCAATTCCGGGAAGGGCCTCTTTTTTTGCCCCGGCAGCACGGCTCCGTTTTGAATTGAACAGGCTGGCAGGTCTTTTCAGCCTGCACGAGGCACCTCCCGTGAACCGATGATATCTCCGGCCCCTCGCTCCTCCCACCGCCAGAAGATCCCCGCGTGAATTTCACTGAGCTCGCGTTCTGGCCGCGTCTCCTGGCGGGCCTCCTCCTGATCACTCTCGTACGGCTTTTCATCCCGAAAGTCGGTCAGGCGGTCTCCCGCTACGATCGCTGCGCACTCGCCGCCCTCAGCCTCTGGCTGCTGTCGTGCGTGGGACTGCTCACCACCGCGATCTTCGCCGCCGTCTTCACCATCACCTGGGCGATCCTGCTGCTGATGTTCCGCCTGCCGCCTGAAAGGCGGAAATGGCTGCTGTGGCCGGGTCTCTGCCTGCTGTGCGCGCCGCTGGCCTACTACAAATATCGGGTGTTCCTGATGAGCGACGTGCTGGGACTGCGCGAGCGGGCCTTCTACGAACTCGCCATCCCCGCCGGCATTTCCTTCTACACTCTGCAGAAGGTCGGGATGCTCATCGACGCCTCGAAGCTACCGCACTGGCGGCCCCGTTTCCTGGACTACGCCAACTTCGCCAGCTTCTTCCCGCTGGTGGTCGCCGGGCCGATCGAGCGCAAGGCCGACCTGTTTCCGCAGATGGAGTCGTTCTCCTTCCAGTGGTCCTGGAGCCGCCTGACCGCCGGTCTGCCCTGGATCGCGCTGGGCTTCTTTTACAAGCTCTGCCTGGCCGACAACCTGTCCGCTTTCATCAACAAGGATCTCATGGACTCGGCCTGGCCGATCCTGCTGTGCACCTTCCTCTTCGGCCTGAAAATCTACTTCGACTTCTGCGGCTACAGCCTGATCGCCCTCGGCCTGGCGAAATGCCTCGGCGTGGATCTCACCCTGAACTTCCGCAGCCCCTACTGGTCCGGCAGCATCTCCCAATTCTGGCGCCGCTGGCACATCAGCCTGAGCTACTGGCTGCGCGACTATGTCTACTTCCCGCTCGGCGGCAGCCGCACGAAACGCTGGGCGCTCAACCTGATGGCCGTCTTCGTCCTGTCCGGCATCTGGCACGGCGCTGGCTGGGGTTTCCTGATCTGGGGCGCGCTGCACGGGTTTTTCAGCGTCGTCGCCCACCAACTCAAGGGCCGGGTCCGCCTGCCCTGGCTGCTGGGCTGGGGCCTCACCAGCGTCTGCGTGTTCCTGGCCTGGCTGCCCTTTTACGAGACCCGCCTGCCTATCCTGCGCGAAAAGGCCGCCGTCCTCCTGACGCCCTCCGCCTACTCGCTTTCCGGCCTGACCGGCTACCTCAAATCCTACGATAGCGGCAATCTGGTCACGCTCGTCGCCGCGATTTCGCTCTGCCTGACCGCGATCGCTTTCGAAGGCCTGTCCAGGTTGCGCAAAAAGGACGACTACGCCTTTGCCATGCACCCGCTGACGATCGCCCTGTGCATCGCCTGCACCATCCTGCTCGGAGCTTCTGAAGGAAATGAATTCGTCTATTTCTCTTTCTAGGCGGCTCGTCCTCATCGGCGCGCTCGCCTTCCTGGCCAGCCTGTTGGCGGGGTGGGCCTACACCGCCCGGGTCAATCCGGAGATCCGCTTCTGGAAGCAGGCGCTGGTCCGCAAACAGGCCTGGGCGACGGAACAGCGCGCGAAAACCGGCCACCTGACAGTCTTTTCCGGCGGCTCCACCACCGCCTTCCAGATCGATCCCAAGCTCCTCGCCGATGAATTCGGCGCCGCCACGGTCAATGCCGGCTTTCACGCCGGGATGGGCCTCGACGGCGCCACCGCGCTGGCCTCGACCTTTCTCAAGCCCGGCGACCGCCTGGTGATCATGAGTGAACCGGCGGTGCTGGCCGATGAGGTTTCGGAAATGCCCGCCCTGGGCGAGCAGATGCTGTCGGTCTCCGGCGTGAGCTCGCAGGCTTTCTACCGCACCGGACTCGCCGGCCAGTCGCGGCTGACCCAGACGCTCGCCGCCTGCCGTCCGGGTCTGGCCCACGCCTCGACCATGCTCGGCAAGGTGCTGATGCGGCGGCCGGCCTACCGCTACAGCGCCGCTGACGATCTCCACGACGGCGGCTACCTGACCACTCCGGTCCGCGAGGATTTCACCAGCGTCCCCTCCCAACTGGCCGCCTACCGCCTTTCCGAAAGCAGCAAAAAGTTCCTCATCGATCTCAAGGCATGGGCCGCCGCCCACCAGATCGAAGTCGTCTACCTGCTGCCGGTCTCCTACGTCCCTGCGGGCGACCTCGCCGCCCAGCGCCGTCTCAACCAAACCCTCCAGGAGGAAATCGCCCAATTCATCCCGGTCTGGACCGACTCGTATCTCGGCGCCTGGCCAGTCCCCACTGATTTCGCCGACAGCAAGCAGCACATGATTTCCTCCGCCGCCGCCGCGCGAACCCGCGAACTGGGCCGCGCGCATTTCTCGCCTTAGTCCTACCGCATGGAAAAATCTCCCATCATCGTATCCGGATGCGAAGATTTGACTCTTGCGAATCGGAAACCCCGTCTTAGCCTTGGGGCCTGATGTTGCGGCCCGACCCGACCCCCGAACTGCTCTCCGCCTTGAAGGACCGGATCCTGGTGCTCGATGGCGCCATGGGCAC
>JAQGPE010000807.1 GCA_028293225.1 Akkermansiaceae bacterium
TGCGGAATTCGATTTCCTTGCCCTCGAAATGGCTGAGCAGGAGCGCCTGGCTGACCGGGTCATTGCGGTAACTCTGCTCCAGTACGGAGAAGGCGTTCTTTCCCGTCGGGTCGCGCAGGACCACCGACTCCGGCTGGACCTGGGCGGTGGCGTGATCAAAGGAAAAGAGGTTTTCGCCGGCCTTCAGATCAAGAGGAATGGTCTCCCGCACCACGGCAAGGACGAGGTTGTAGATGGAAAGGGCGGTATCGGCGCTGGCCGTGACGGTCAGTAGGGTCAGTAGTGGAATGGCATTCATCGGAAAAAATGGGATGGTATGGTGATTCGGAAACTTGGAGTGGGATTGTGACAAAAAAATTCAGCAATCTCGATCGCTGGGTCTGAATCAGGCAAGTCACGACGCCACGGAATGGATGGGTGTCTATCTGCATGACACGTGAGCGGGGATTTCCTTGGGAAATAATCGACGATCGAACAGGTGTTGGAGGAGAATGGGGCATGATCGCCGCTCTCATCGCTGACGACGACTCGCTGGTTGGGCATCTCGATCCCGGCCCGGTCGAGGTCCTGATCTCTCTCGGAGATCTGTGGGATTCGACCATTGCGAAGGCGGCTGTCCGCTATCGGCCGTCGCGAATCTTCGCCGTGCGGGGCAATCACGACAGCGCTGCGCCCTTTGGTGTAGACGTCACGCCGCTCCACCTGAAATGGGAAAGCCACGGAGGACTGACTTTCGGCGGATTCGGAGGCAGTTGGCGCTACAAGCCGCGCGGGCATCATCTTTTCGACCAGGAGGAGGCGGTGACACTGCTGCGGTCCTTTCCTCGGGTGGATGTTTTTATCGCGCACAATTCGCCACGTGGCATTCATGAGCGGGATGAAGAGGTGCACCAGGGCTTTGACGCGCTGCTGGACTACGTGCAGAGGCAGCAGCCCGCCTATCTGCTCCACGGGCATCAACATCTCAATGGGGTCAGCTGGATCGGAGCGACGCAGGTCATCGGGGTCTATGGCGAAGCGTTGCTCGATCTGGTAATTTCCTGACGCCTTCCCGTTAACGCGGCCTCGGGGCATGCGAAGGGGATTTGCCCTTGCCTGCAGTTGCGGTTACCGTGGAGCAATCATGAAAAATACTCCGAAGATCGTGGTCAATACGCCCACCGGCCACGTCGGCTCGCGCGTCGTGCAACTCCTCATCCAGGCGGGCGTGCATCCGACGGTGCTGGTCAGAGATCCTTCGAGGCTGGCAGCGGAAATCCACTCGTTTGCCGACATCCACCAGGGCGATCTTTTCGATGAGTCTTTCGTCCTGGAGTCCACGAAGGATGCCGACGCCCTGCTGTGGGTGATCCCGGAGAACCCGAAGTCGGAGGACCCCCTCGGCGACATCCGCAAGCTTGGAAAAATCGCGGCGCAGGCGGTCAGCACAAACGAGATTCACCGTACCGTCTTTCTCAGCAGCGGCGGCGCGGAGGTCCGCAAGGAGACCCTCATCGGCGCGCTGGGCGATGTGGAGGAAATGCTGAACGAAACGGGAGCGAATGTCCTGAATCTCCGTTCCGGGATGCTGTTCACGAACCTGCTGGCGGACGCGGGGATGCTGAAGGAGGGCAACCTCGTCACGACCACTCCGCTGGATCTGAAGAGCGGCTGGAATGATCCGCGGGACGTCGGTGACATCGCTGCCGCCCGTTTGCTATCGCCGGAGTGGACGGGCCAACTGGTGCAGCATGTTCACGGGCCGGAGGATCTGTCCTACGCTGACGTCGCCGGCATCCTCAGCGGAGTTCTTGGCAAGCCGGTCAAGCCGGTGCGCATCTCCGATGGTGACCTCCGCAAAGGGTTGCTCGATTCCGGGGCGAGTGAAGCTCATGCCGGCGCCATGATCGCGATGCTGCAGTCGGCCGGCAGCGGAGAACTAACCCAGGCCAAGCGCGGCTACATCACCACCACGCCAACGACCCTAGCCTCCTGGGCCTTCGAAAAGCTTCGCCCGCTGGTCATTGCCGCGTAGCGGGAAATACGATGACTGCCGTGGCGGAGGGAAATTTCCAAGAAGTCAACCGGGGCTGCTGTGCGGATCCCGAGATGACGGAAACAAGAGCCTGGGCCTGCCCCGAGTGCCTGAAGGCTGAGGCGGAGTGGGCCGCTCAGTGGCTGCGCGAGAGATCCTGAACGGCGATCGCTTCGATGTCGGCGGTCTCCAGCAAAGGCTTCGGCGGGCCGTTTCTGACGATCGCGATCATTACCCGGCCGAGCTTTTCGGTGGTGGTGATCTGGTTCGGGAAAAGCCTCCGCAACACCGGAACCAGCGGTGCGGTCAATGTGTAGATTGCCTGGTAAAGCCGGGTCTTCGATCTGATCCCATGCAGCGGCTGGATCATGCCGGGGCGGAGCATCGCAGCGGCTTTGAAGGGGAGCCGCAGCAGGGCATTCTCCGTCGCGCCTTTCACCCGCGCCCACATGGTGCCGCCCTTTTCACTACTGTCGGTGCCGGAGCCGGAGACGTAGAGAAAGGTCATCTGTGGATTGAGCTCCGCGAGCAGCGTGGCGACGGAAAGCGTCAGATCGTAGGTGACGCGGCGGTAGTCGGCCTCCTTCATGCCGTTGGAAGAAACGCCG
>JAQGPE010000021.1 GCA_028293225.1 Akkermansiaceae bacterium
GAACAGCTCCACGAAAGAGACCTTCTCCGAGGCCTCGCCCTCTCTTACCCGCAACATCGGCGCCCGTTCGCTCATGAAACCCCAGTCCCACCAGATTTGCGCCGTCCTGGCGAGAACTGAAGCGGGAAGGGGCTTGCCGCGAAGGAGTCGCTGGAAATGCTGCGCAGGTGGATTCCTTCAAATCGGTTCTCGCCGCCGTCATTCCGGTCTACCTGCTCATCATCGCAGGAGCCGCGCTGCGGAAATTGAAGGTGCTGCGGCTGGAGCAGGAGGAACCGATCTTCCGGCTGGTCTTCTCGGTTCTCAACCCCTGCCTGATTCTGGATCGCATCCTCGGGGCCAGCGGCGTGCGGAGCCTTTCCACCGTGACGTGGGGGATCGGGATCGGCTTTGCGCTCACGGTCGTCAGCTACGGCCTCACCTGGATCGCCGCAGGCTGGATCGGCCTCGCCCAGGGGCAGGGGAGGCGGACCTTCACCCTCAGCGCCGGGGTGCAGAATTTCGGCTACACCGCCATTCCAGTCGTGGAGCAGCTCTGGAAATCGGCGACGCCGATGCTGTTCGTTCACAACCTCGGCGTGGAGCTCTCGATCTGGTCGGTCGGCGCGATGTTGATGACCGGCGAGAAGAAGATCCAGTGGAAGCGGCTCATCAACGGGCCGGTGATCTCCGTCGTCCTGGGGCTCGTGATGGTCGGGACCGGCCTGGACCGCTTCCTGGCCTCCGATCCGGCCAGTCCGAATCCTTTCCGGACGATTATGACACAACTTGGGAGTGGCGCATTTCCCATAGCGATCCTGCTGACCGGTGCGGTGATGGTGGACATGATCGGCAAGGACCGGCCCTCCTGGAAGGTGACTTTGTCCGGATGTGGGATGCGTTTGATCGTGCTACCCGCCTTTTTGCTCACCGCGGCCAAGTTCCTGCCTATCCCTTTGGATCTCAAACAGGTTTTAGTGGTTCAAGCCGCGATGCCCGCGGCCATGACCCCCATCATGATGGCGCGCCTTTACGGCGGAGTCCCCGGCATCGCGGTCCAGATTGTGCTGACTACCACTGCCTTAAGCCTGCTTTCGCTTCCTGTCGTAATCGTCTTAGGACGCTCCTGGCTCGGGCTTTAGTGCTGACAGGCGGGGAAATTTGAAAGAGGCTCTCGCGTTACCCTGTATCCAAAAAACAAATCAGTTCTACATGACAAACGAAACCGAATGGGAGTCTTCGGAAGTGAACCCGAAAGCCCGCTATATCGTCCCCAATCTTGACCGTGCACTCGCCATGCTGGAGCTCCTCAGCACCCGGCCGGATGGTTTGAACGTCAGCGATTTGGGTGTGGAGTTGAAGATCCCGAAGAACAGCGCGTTCCGCATCGCCGTGACGATGGAAAACCGTGGCTTCCTCGAGAAAGTCGGCTCCTCGAAGCGCTACCGTCTGACCCCGCGCCTGCTGGTTTTGGGTGCGGTATCCGTCACCGATCCGAACTTCTTCGAGAAATCGATCGACGTGATGCGCCGCCTCCGCGACTTGACCGGCGAAACCGCCCTGATCGGCACCCTCGCGGGCGACGAAGGCGTGGTTCTCGACCAGGCGCTCGGCAACCATCCGTTCAAATTCTCCGTCGATGCCGGCACCCGCTTCCCGCTGCACACCGCCGCTCCGGGTAAGGCCATGCTCGCCGTCCTGCCGGAAGAAGAGCGCAAGGTCCGCCTGTCCCGCATGAAGCTCGGCCGCTTCACGCCGAACACCATCACTGACAAAACGAAGTTCCTCGCCCACCTCAAGGAGGTCGGCAAACGGGGCTACGGTTTCGATTTGAATGAAGAAATGGAAGGTCAGACCTGTATTGGTGCTGCAGTTCGAAGCGCCACCGGCGGTCTGATCGGCGCCATCTGGATCACTGCTCCGACGCAGCGGATCCCCGATGGCCAATTGGACACGCTCGGAGCCCTGGTGAAAGCTCATGCCGATGAGATTTCATCCCGCTTCGGCGCGGTCCTGACCTCGTTTGAATGAAATTTGCCGCCGCCATCGCTTTCGCCAGCCTCATCCCCCCCGCGCTTGCGGAAACCGACGGGGTGCAGTTCTTCCGGGACGAGGTTAAACCGATTCTTGAGCAAAACTGCTTCAAATGCCATGGCGGCAACGACGAAAAAGGTCACCCGAAAATCAAGGGTGAACTCCAGCTCATCAGTCGCAAAGGACTGATGAAAGGTGGCAACCACGGGCCGGCCTTCAACGAGGCCGAGCCCGGGGCCAGCGTCATCCTGAACGCCCTGTCCTACGCCAACCACGATCTGCAAATGCCGCCCAGCGGCAAGCTGCCGGAAGACCAGCTCGGCAAGATCCACAAGTGGCTGGACATGGGCGCTCCCTGGACGCCGGAAGACGCCGACCGCCTCGTGGAAGTTCACGACGCCTCGGCCGGAACCACCGCCGTCAATGACAAGACCAGGGCCTACTGGTCCTACCGGCCGATGGAGCGTTACACGCCTCCCGCGGTGAAGGACCCCGCGTGGGCGGTCAATCCGATCGATGCCTTCCTGCGCGCCGGCATGGAGAAGAAGGGCGTCACCCCGGCGCCGCCGGCGCCACGGGCGGCCCTGCTCCGCCGCGTGAGCTACGATCTCACCGGCCTGCCCCCCACGCTGGAGGAAATCCAGGCTTTCGAAGCCGACACCGCTCCCGACGCCTGGGACAAGCAGGTCGAACGCCTGCTGGCCTCGCCCGCCTATGGCGAAAAGTGGGCCCGCCACTGGCTCGACATCGTCCGCTACGCCGAATCGAACGGCTTCGAGCGCGACAACGACAAGCCCTTTGTCTGGCGCTACCGCGACTACGCCATCAAGTCCTTCAACGACGACAAGCCTTACGACCGCTTCGTGATGGAGCAGATCGCCGGGGACGAGCTTCCCGATAAGAACGCCGAAACGGAGATCGCCACCGGCATCTTCCGCCTCATGGCCTGGGATGATGAACCCGCCGACCGCGAGCAGCATTTCTACGATGTCCTGGACGATAACGTCCGCACCGTCACCGAAGGCTTTCTCGGCATGACCGCCGGCTGCGCCCGCTGCCACGACCACAAGGGCGACCCGATCCCGCAGAAGGACTACTACAAGTTCGTCTCCTTCTTCCGTGGCATCGAGCCGATGGGCCGGGCCGGCCGCCAGACGATGTTTCTGCCGACGCCGGAGGTGAAGACCACCGATCCGACCCAGATCGCGGAACTGGCCGAGGAGGAAGTGCGGATCCGCGAGTATCTCAAGGAAGTCGAAACGGAAGCCGTCGAAACGATCCGGCAGAAGCAGCCCGACGTCGCCGCTCGCCTGAGTGACAGCCCCGGGATGGAGCACTGGCTGGTGACCGACGCCCGCCTGCGCCCGACCAACTGGTTCTACACCCTCACCAAACCGCCCGAGGACTGGTCGGCTGTCAATTTCCGCGCTGAACACGCCAACTGGCTGGAGGGCCAGGCCGGCTTCGGCACCGCGGCCCCGGGCGTGCAAGCCCGCACGGTCTGGACCTCGTCCGACATCTGGCTGCAGACCACCTTCGGCTTGCAGGACATGCCAAAGGCGGTTCTGCTCCACCTCTATCACGACGAGGACATCGAGATCTTCCTCAACGGCCAGCCGGTCCTGCAGCGCTCCGGCTTCAACTGCGACTACGAGAAAATTTCGGCCTCGCCGGAATTCATGGCCGCGCTTCAGACCGGCCGGAATGTCCTGGCCGTTCACGTCACCCAGAAAGACGGCGGACAGTTCTTCGACATGGGCCTGGAGATCGACGCGGTCACGCCGTCGTTCCTGGTCCTGCAGCCGGAGTTCGCCGCGGTTTCCGATGCCGAACGCCAGCGCTACCGCAATGGCCTGGCCCGGCTTACCGAGATCGACGAGCGCAAAAGGACCCCCGGCATCGAGGCCCTCGTCATCACGGAAACCGGCCCGGTTCCGCCACCGACCTTCATCAACATCCGCGGCAGCGCCCACGCCCTCGGCGAGGAAGTGCACCCCGGCTTCCCCGCGATCTTCGGCGGCCAGGACGCCGTGATCCCCGAGCCGCTGCCGGGCGCCACCACCAGCGGCCGCCGCCTCGCCCTGGCGAAATGGATCGCCTCACCGGACAATCCCCGCACCGCCCGCGTGATGATGAACCGCATCTGGGAACATCACTTCGGCCGTGGCATCGCCCCTTCACCGAATGATTTCGGCTACCTCGGGATCCCGGCCACCCATCCGGAACTGCTCGACTGGCTGGCCACTGAGTTCATCCGCCAAGGCTGGAGCATCAAGGCCATGCACCGCCTGATCCTGCACTCGAAGGCCTACCTGACCTCGATCGACGAAAGCGACGAAGGCCATGCCAAGGACCCCGGCAACGATCTCTTCCACCGCTTCAACCCGCGCCGCATCACCGCCGAGGAACTGCGCGACTCGATCCTCTCTTCCACCGGCGAGCTCAACCGCCAGATGGGCGGCCCCAGCGTCTACATCACCATGCCACCGGAAATCCTGGCAACCTCCTCGACCAAGGGCGCGAAGTGGGGCGAAAGCACGCCGGAGCAGGCCGCGCGCCGCAGCGTCTACGTGAAGACCAAGCGCTCGCTTCAGATCCCGCTCTTCACGGACTTCGACGCCGCCGACACCGATAATACCTGCCCGGTCCGCTTCACCACCACCGTGCCGACCCAGGCGCTGGCGATGATGAACAGCGCCTTTATTCACGAGGAGGCAGCCAAGCTCGCCGAGCGCCTGAAGACCGACCGCCCCGGCGACCTGCAGGCGCAGATCCGGCGCTCCTTCGAGCTGGTGCTCTCCCGCGAGCCGAACGAGCTCGAGATCGTGAAATCGCTCGGCTTCATCGGCAAGATGAAGACCGAACACCATCTCGACGCCGACACCGCGCTGCAGCGCTTCTGTGTCGCGATCTACAGCTTCAACGAATTCTTCTATCTCGACTGAACCGTCTCCGGATCACTCAACCGAAGCCCGATCATCACCATGATTCTTCAACCTGCCCCCATGGGCAACTTCTGCGGCCGGGTCCGCCGCCGCGATTTCCTCCACCAGATCGGTGGCGGCTTCACGTCGCTGGCGCTCGCCGGGATGATGGCGAAAGACGGCGTCTTCGCCAGCGAGGCACCTGCCTACGAGAACCCGCTCGCCCCGAAGCAGCCGCAGATCCCGGCCAAGGCGAAGTCGGTGATCTTCCTGTTCATGTATGGCGGCCCCAGCCACGTCGATACCTTCGACTACAAGCCGAACCTCTACGCCCTCGATGGCAAGAGCGTGCCGCTGAAGACCTTCGGCCGCGGCGGCAAGAAGAACGAGGGCCGGGTGGTCGGTCCGAAGTGGAAGTTCCAGCAGAAAGGCCAGTGCGGCAAATGGGTCTCGGAGCTCTTTCCGAACATCGGCGAGTGCGTCGACGACATTTCCTTCGTCCACTCCATGACCGCCGACTCGCCGATCCACGGTTCGGCGATGCTGATGATGAACAGCGGCTCACTCCAGAGCGGCAAGCCTTCGCTCGGTTCCTGGCTCAACTACGGCCTGGGATCTCTGAATGAGAACCTGCCCGGCTACGTCGTCATGCTCGACAAGACCGGCGGCCCGATTTCCGGCGCCAAGAACTGGAGTTCCGGCTACATGCCCGCCAGCTACCAGGGCGTCGTGTTCCGCTCCAAAGGCAGCCCGATTCTGAACCTCGCCAACCGTCCCGGCATGGACCGCCTGCAGCAGCGCTCGTTGCTCGATTTCGTCGGCGACATCAACCAGCAGCATCTCAAGGGCCGCGAGCACAACTCGGATCTCTCCGCGCGCATCGCCTCCTACGAGCTGGCCTTCCGCATGCAGGCCACCGCGCCGGAAGCGATCGACGTCGATGACGAGCCCGACCACATCAAGACGCTCTACGGCATGGACGGCACCCGCACCGATGACTTCGCGCGGAAATGCATCCTGGCCCGCCGCATGGTCGAGCGCGGCACCCGCTTCATCCAGATCTACTCCGGTGGCGCCCACAACGACGACAACTGGGACGCCCACGGCGATCTGGTCAAGAATCACAGCTTCCACGCCGGCAACACCGACAAGCCGGTCGCAGGCCTGTTGAAGGACCTCAAACAGCGCGGCCTGCTCGATGAAACCCTGGTGATCTGGGGTGGCGAGTTCGGCCGCCAGCCCACCGCTGAATACGCGGAAGGCACCGGCCGCGACCACAACGCCTACGGCTTCACCATGTGGATGGCCGGCGGAGGCATCAAGGGAGGCGTGAGCGTCGGCGAGACCGACGAGCTGGGCGCGTTCGCCGTCACCGACCGCTTCCACGTCAAGAACCTTCACGCCACCGCCCTGCATCTGATGGGGCTCGACCCCGACAAGCTGGCCTACTTCTACAACGGGCTCGACCAGAAGCTCGTGGGCGTCGAGGGTGCCGAGCCGATCCACCAGATCATCGCGTGAACCGATTCGATCTCTCCCTCTCCATCCCCCGGGATCTCGTCCATGAACTTCCGCCCCGTCGTCGCAAGTCTGATCCTGGCGGGCCTCGCGCCGCTCGCGATCGCCCAGGAAACCCGCCCGTACAAGGTTCTCGGCGCGGATAAAGGCCATGTCGCGATCGTCGACGCACAGGGGAAGGTCGAGTGGGAGGTTCCGACCAACAGTGAAGTTCACGACCTCGCCCTCCTGCCGAACGGCAACCTGCTGTTCTCGATGAAGGGGCCGAAGGTCGTCGAGATGACGCCCGCCAAGGAGATCGTCTGGGAGTACGCGCCGAAGCCCAAGGACAAATCGGTCCCGCGCGTCGAGATCCACGCCTTCCAGCGGCTCGCCGACGGCCTGACCCTGGTCGCCGAGACAGGCAACAAGCGGATCGTCGAGGTTGACAGGAGCGGCAAGGTCGTCCAC
>JAQGPE010000033.1 GCA_028293225.1 Akkermansiaceae bacterium
AGAGGAAGAAGGACGGGTGATCCCCTTCCACGGAAAGGGTCACTCCGGCTTGTCCGGCGGGAGCGGGTGGATGGGCACCGAGGCGATGCTCAGGGACTTCCGCACCGGATCCGGCAGCACGAAAACCAGCATCTGGTCGGCGGCGACCTGCCGCCAGGTAGAGCGGCAGAGGGTCTTCTGGTCCTTCTCGCCCGGCAGGATCATGTCGATCGAGACGGCGTAGTCGCTGTCGCCTTCGGCAGGCGCTTCGACATAGGTCGACTTCATGGCAGGCAGCTTCAGCGTCTGCTTGCCGATCCGCCCGCCGATGAAGGCCTGGGAGCGGTTGAAGACCAGCAGCTGCCCCGGCTTGAACTTGTCGTGGCCCAGGTCGATGGCCGTGACTCTCACCGGGGCCAGCGTGTTCGCGGGATCCGGAGTGAAGAGAAACAGGACCTCGTTCCAACCGTCCGGGATCTCGGCTTTCGGCGCCGCCGGCGGAGGCTCGCTTTTCGGAGGCAGGGGCGCCGTGGTGAAGACCACGTTCAGCGCTCCGTCCGGCAGCGTCATCGACGGCGACAGATTGGCGGACGGCAGCGGAATACTCACCGAGCTTTCGCCATAGGTCATGGTGAGCGATTCCGGCGCGCTTGCAGGCTTGCCAAAATAGAGCGTGCGGAAGTGACGCTTGCCGGCCGCCTGGGTCACGAGGGTGGCGGCGAGGAACAGGGATAGAATGCGGAACAACATCGGACAGACGGGATTTTTCAGACCTCTTCAGGATTCAGGTAGCGGAAGGAGACGATCTCAAAACGGCGGCCGAAGGTGATGTTCACATCCTTGCCCTGGCCCTTGGTGATGTTGTCGTCGGCCACCGGGTCGAACTGCTTGTCCGGCTGAACGAAGCTGCCGTGACGGGTGACGGTCGCTTCGCACCAGGCGCGCGCCAGGGTCTTGCCATCGGGGTCGCGCGCTTCGCCATAGGCGCGGATCACGAAGGTATCGTCGCGAACCGAGAGGATGGGAGCCAGCGGACGCAGGATGTCCGCCTGGGTGAACCAGCCGGGCAGGCCCTCGCCGGTCCAGCCTTCCGCCGCTTTCGGGAACGCGTATTCGGCGTCCTGGGGCGAGATCGAAACCGCGGTGACCCGCTCGCAGAGATTCTGCAGGATCTTGTAGGGATTGGTCGTGGAGCTGTTCGACATTTCGTCCAGAGCCGACTGGATCACCCCGCTGAGGGCGAGGTCGGCCTTGGTGCCGTCACGCAGCTGGCGGTTCACAAACTCCGCCAGTGACAGGGCGGGGCCGCGCTGATGGATCTGCTTCACAATGCCCTCCGCCATGGCCGTGATTTCCGCGTCGGTGAGATCCCGGTAACCGCCGAGGCGGTCATACCCGTTCACATCGCCATCCGCGCAGCCGGTGCCCGCCACGGTGGTGCGGGAAAGCGGGAAGTCCTTTTCTCCGCCGGTCGAAACGCTCCAGCCGCTGGAGGCAAGCTGGACGACAGGGACCTGGCCTTTGCTGGAGTGGGCGAGCAGGGACTTCCAGGCCTCCACCGAAGTCGAGTTGACGTTGAACATGCCATCGACCTCCAGGCAGGAAGCGATCGTCTTCCAGGCGCTGTTGCGATTGCTGGTCAGGTCACGGGCAACGGCGGCCGGGACGCTCGGCACGGTCGCGAGCGGCGAACCGATGTAGGCGCGGTTCGGCAGAGGCGTGGTATCGGTGAGCATGTCCCGGTAGACGTCGTCCATGCTGCGCTTCTGGGTCTTCGCCCAGTCGTTCATTTCCGGGGCGATGGAGGAGAAGAAGTAAGCGTCGAACAACTGCTGGTTCATGCAGTAGCTGTCGTCGTGCTGCATCTTCGAGTTCCCGCTGCCGATCGTGATCAGCGCGGAGTTCGAGGCCGCCAGGGGCGTCGCGAAACTGTTGCCGATGATGTTCGATTTGAAGGGAGGATAGGGATTCTGTCCGCGGGCCTGGAAATGCTGCAGCTCGCCGAGCGAGCGGAGCGGCCGGACCGGCAGTTCCGCCATGACGCAGTGGGTGATGCCCTTGTCCGCCGAGGTGCTGGTCAGGATGTAGCCGTCCTGGCCGGAGGCGGCAGGCAGGCTCGTATCGTTCCAGCCGGTTACCCCGCGGTAGCTCAGATCGAACGGACAGTTCACCGGGTGCAGGCTGCCGCGGTAGGAAATGCTGCTGCCGGAACCCGGCGTCAGGCGGCCCTGGAGACCAAGCTCGCTGTAAAGCGTGAGCGGATTCGACTGGAGCAGGCCGCGCGATGGGAACTTGGAATCGTTGACGCAACGAACGCTGGTGGACGAGGTGGCAAACACCTCGTTCTGAGCGCCGGAGACCTGGCCGAGGGTCACGGCCGTAAGCCCCGTCAGGTTCGGGTAGAACTTCTTGGCGATCTCGGGCTTGAACACCATGCGGTGCGCAACGCTCCACTTGTCGTTGTAGTTCATGTCGACGAAGGCCCCGCTGTAAGGCTCGGCGGCGCCCGGATCGCTGACGGTGTCATTCACGTCCATCGCCACTTCGAGGCGGTCCTCAGGCTTGCCGGTGATGGCTCCGCTGGGAGTCGCGATTCTTATCTGATAGCCGCCGCGAGTCCGGTAGCCGGCCTTCAGATTCATCGTCGTCGTCGTCTTGGGATCGTAGATGACGAGCGCCGAAGAGTCGGGCGAGAAGACCCTGGACTCACCCGGTTTCAGCGTCACGGCGCCGATCGTCATGCTCAGGGAGACCTTCTGGTCGGCCAGGTTGAATGGCGGCTTTTTCGATCCTGCCAGCGTGTAGGTGAACCGGAGCGGAGACTTCCGGAGCAGGTAGCTGACCTTCTGCATGGAGATCTCCACGTTCCACGGATTCCAGAGCGTGATGACCGGGTTGATCGTCAGGGCCGCATCGAGCTGTCCCGCCTTGGTCTTATCATTCGTCGGCAGCGCCGAGTGGGCGAAGACCAACTGGGCGGACGAAACCACCGGGACGCGGGAGACCTTGTTCAGGAAGCCATCATTGTAAGTCGCCGAATCGTTGAGGATGGTGCCGAAGGCCGGCGCCATGGTGACGCGGCCGTTCGAGGCGCCGACGGCGAGTTGCTTGTACTGGACCGCATAGTCCATCAGAGCACCCCAGCTGGCGATCGGCCCCACCTTGGCAAACGGGTCGTTGCCGTCATTGCGCGGCACCGACCAGGGATATAAAAGCGTGGTCTTCGAAGGCGAACCCACGGCATTCGGATAGACCTCGCTCATCAGCGAAAGGTCCTTCTTCCAGCCCCCGGTGGCCGCATTGGTCAGCAGGCCGCGGGAAAAGGTGGTGATGGAGTGGAAATGGTCCCGGCGGGCCTGCTCGGAACCCAACGCCGCGTCGAGCGTGCCGAAGGAAGCGAGCTTCGGAATCACCGTGTACTTGTCGTCGAACGAAATGTTGAGGATCCCCGGGTCCGCGGTGGATTGGGAGGCGAGGGCGTCCTTCCACTGCACCGGGGTCGACTGCTGCGGCTCCAGGCGTCCGATGTTCGCCTTGGCGTTCTGGCCGCCGACCCACCAGGCATACGCGCCGTCGCGGACCGTGATCGGCTCCAGGTGGACCTCACGGTTCGCACCCGCGCTGTCTCCCACCGAGCCACTGCCAAGCAGCGAGACCTTGCCCGTGCCGTCGGTCAGGCTCGGAGGGCTCGAAGGATCACGGGTGGAGTCCGGCTGCGAAACCAGCCAGCCCAGGAAACGACCACCCTTGGCCCCTGCCTCGCCCGGCTTGCCGGCGTCGGTCTTCAACCCGTAGTTGGGAGCGACCGGACGGCCGTCACCGTCCTGGTCAAGACCCTCCCATGAACGCCACACCCCGGTGGGGCGCAACTCCTGCGTCGCAGCCGAGCCGCCCGAGGAGGAATCAAGAGTATCCGCCGTAGCGGTGATACGAGTGTCAGGGCCTGCGAGTTTTTGCAATTCACCCACTGCGAGCAGGAGCGCCATGCGGGCGTTCGTGCGGGCAGTGAGACGGGCTGCATCTTTGCCCCCGGCGCGCATACTGATGGCGGACAGGCTGAGAAGCCCGATCGCGATGACCAGTAATACGACAACGAGAGAGAGAGTAGCGACGATTGCAAATCCTGGTGCGGCCCGCCTGGGACGCACAGAAACTCGCCGCCACCTTGGGAAGGACGGACGAAGCATGGGTTTTTATGGGTTGGGTAACTGTATAATAGGTCGCCGCATTCAGCGTCTGACCACAGTCACATGTTTGGGGGACACGGCCGTCTCTCCAAACTTACCTAACCACTCCCCTCAGTGAGAAATCCACCCTTATTGGGCTTATTTCCTGCGCATTCCAGCCACTGACATCGTATCCTATAAATCGGTAAGCAGAAATCGAGCCATCAAAAGACAATCCATCTATCAAACGAAAAGCCGGATTTTCAACTCTAAGACTTCACCCTATCCCAGGCCTTCCAGAAAAGCTCCGTTTCGGCGGCGTCGGGGATAAGTTCGACCAGCAGGGTTTCGCCCGCCGCTTCGAGACGGTCGAAGTCGTCTTCGCGGGTGATCCGCAGATAGCGCATGCCCCACATCGCGGCCCAGTTTTCCAGCCGGACTTCGTGCGGATTCAGCATGAATTCCTTCGCGCGGTCCGACATCGCCTCCAGCCGCGGCAGCCGGGAGAAAATGTGTCCGCCGCCGTTGTTGATCACCACCAGCACCCGGCCCTTGCGTTCGATCTGCGCCAGCCACGATGGCGCGGCGAGATCGTAAAGGGCGGTCAGATCGCCGACGATGCACCACGGATCCTCCGTCTCGGCCGTCCAGCCCAGCCAGGTCGAAATCTGGCCGTCGATGCCATTGGCGCCGCGGTTCGCCCGCACGTCGGTGAGAGGTTTCTCCGTCTGGGCGAAAAGGTTCCACTCCCGGATTGGCATGCTGTTGCCGAGGTAGAGGGATGAACCCAGCGAAGCATAGGCGGAAAGCACCCGCAGCAGGCCCGGCTCGCTCTCCGGATAGGCTTCGAGGAGGTCGCCGATCTCCGAGGAGCGCCGCGAAGTACGCCGGAAGTAGTCGAGAGCGTCCCCGGCCCCCTCAATCTCACCCAGTCCCTTGATGATGCGTCCGGCCGGACCCGTGACCACGCCGCAGGACCGTGACAAGCCCGGCAGGCCGGT
>JAQGPE010000044.1 GCA_028293225.1 Akkermansiaceae bacterium
AGCTTCCCTGGCTCCCAGGACTTCGGCGCTTCACCCTGGATCCACTCCAGCTTGCCCAGAGCGTCAGGGGTGACGGTGTCACCGGCTTTCTGGGCGTAAGCGGCTGGGGCGCAGAGGGCGACGGCAGTGAGGAGGAAAGGGACGATATTTTTCACCACCGGGAAAGCGGCAGAGAGGTGCGGCTTTGTCAGTAAATTTCATCAAAAAGGCATCTTGGGATGCTGGCCGAAGTGCCGGCATCCCCTTGAACCTTAGTAAGGAAATCATTGTTATCCTGATTCAGATAGGGGCGAAGACCAGCGCCGTGCGGGCGGGGGTGTAGACCGCCAGGGTGCCATCGCCGGTGACGTGATATTCGGTCGCGGGATCGAGCCGTCCCTGGCCGCCGAACGCCTTCGCATCGCTGTCCAGGACCACCCGGTAGGTCTCGGCCGCCGGAGCGTGGAAGCGGTAGCCAGGGATCGAGATGTCAGTGGAGAGATTGAAGACGAAGAGCAGGCCGCCGCGCTCAACGCAGAGGACCTTGTTGTCAGTATCGAGATTCAGTTGGCGGGCCGGCGGGCTGTTCGGCACGCCGTAGGCTTTGGAAAGCGCCAGCATGGCTTTGTCGAAGTCGCCCAGGAACTGGTATTTCAGCGCGGGGTTCTCGGCGAGCGACCACTGGCGGCGGCAGTAGTGGTAGGACCAGTTGTTGCCTTCGCGCGGAAAATCCAGCCACTCGGGGTGGCCGAATTCATTGCCCATGAAATTCAGCCAACCCTCGCCGCCGAGCGAAAAGGTGATCAGGCGGATGATCTTGTGCAGGGCGATGCCGCGCTCGACCACGGGATCGGGATCTTCCTTGCCCATATGCCAGTACATGTTCTGGTCCATGAGCCAGAAGGCCAGGGTCTTGTCGCCGACCAGCGCCTGGTCGTGGCTTTCCGCGTAGGCGATGTTCGGCTCGTGGAGGCGCCGGTTGGTCAGGGTGGTCCAGATCTGGCCGATGTCCCATTCCTCATCGCGGACATGCTTGAGCAGCTTGATCCAGAAATCCGGAATGCCCATGGCGAGGCGGTGGGAGAAGCCGACGCCGCCTTCCTCGACCGGGCGGCACAGGCCGGGCATGCCGGACATGTCCTCGGCGATGAGGATGGCGTTCGGCCGGACCTTTCTCGCCAGGGTGGTGGCGAGCTGGAGATAAAGGATGGCGTCATCGTCGGCGTCACCGCCGAAATACGAGCCGTAGTCGCCAAAGGCGCTGAGGCCGCGGTGCCAGTAGAGCATCGAGGTGATGCCGTCGAAGCGGAAGCCGTCGAAGTGGAACTCCTCCAGCCAATAGCGGACATTGGAGAGCAGGAACTGGCGGACCTCCGGACGGCCGTAGTCGAAGATCTTCGAGTCCCACTGTGGATGGTCACCGCGCTCGCCGGCGTGGAAATAGAGATTTCCGGAGCCGTCGAGGTCATTGAGGCCCTCGGCGTAGTTCTTCACCGCGTGCGAGTGAACGATGTCCAGCAGGACGGCGAGGCCGAGCCCGTGGGCGGTATCGACCAGATAGCGCAGGTCGTCCGGCGCGCCGAAGCGCGACGAAGGTGCGAAGAACGAGGAGACGTGATAGCCGAAGGAGCCGTAGTAAGGGTGCTCCTGCACGGCCATCAGCTGGACGATGTTGTAGCCGTCGGCGGCGATGCGCGGCAGGATGGTGTTCGCGAACTCGCGGTAGCTGTGGATGCGGCCTTCCTCGCCGGACATGCCGACGTGGGCCTCATAGATCAGCGGCGTCTTGACCGAACCGGGGTCGAAGGAATGCTGCCACTTGTAGGTCGTTTCCGGCTCCCAGACCTGGCCGGAGAAATCGTGGCTCTGCGGATCCTGCAGGGCGCGCAGGATGCAGGCCGGGATGCGGTCGCGCTGCGAGCCGTCGGCGCCGGTGACGTGCAGCTTCACGCGCTGGCCGTGAGCCAGCGCCTCGGGCGGCAGGCGGAGTTGCCAGGTGCCGCGGCCGGCGGGGGCGAGCGGATGGCTTTCGCGGTTCCACTGGTTGAAGTCGCCGATCAGCGAGACCGCCTTGGCTTTCGGCAGCCACTCGCGGACGATCCAGTAGCCGTCGGGCTGGCGGTGGATGCCGGTCAGGCGGTAGCCGTTGGCGTGGGCGGTGAGACTGCCGCTGTTGCCTTCGATGTCCTGAAAAACCTGATGAAAACGGCCGAGACGGCGAGCGATCACCTCTTTGTGAGGTTCCAGCCAGGGGTCATCGAGGACCAGTTTCGGGGTTTCGGTCATGTGCCGCACAGGATGGCGCAGGATGGGTGATCTGGAAAGGGGCGACTGCGTCCTTTGTTGGAGAACGCTGCTGGTTTTGTCGCTGGCGGAAGCTGGCAAGCGGCGTTTATCTGTGGCCATGTCGGAACGATTGGCCGGACTCCTGTTGCCAGCATTTTCACCCCGCCGCGCTGGCGATCTGGGAATTGGCGATACCCGCTCGCTGAAGGAGTGGATCGATCTCGCCGGGGCGAATGACATCGGCTTCCTGCAGCTGCTGCCGATCAACGAAACCGGCGCCGATGACAGCCCTTACAATGCGATTTCCTCGGTTGCTCTGGAACCACTCTATCTGGCGATGGAAGATGTGCCGGGGCTGACCGAGCACGAAATTTCGGCGGCCCGCACGGATCTGGGGGAAGCCAGTGTTAGAGTTCGCTATGCCTCGGTGCGGCGGGTGAAGCGGGCGCTGCTGGATCTGGCATGGTCGCGCTTTGACCGGGCGAACGCGGGCTTCGTTGCCTTCCGGAAGGAGCAGGCGGGCTGGCTGGAGGAGTATACGACTTACAAATGGCTGATGGAGCAGTGCGGCGGTTCTGAAGTCTGGGACATCTGGCCGGAGGAAATCCGCACCGCGGCCGGGGCTCTGACCCGCTTGGAGCGGGCGCGTGAGATTGACGAAAAACATACCGAGGACCGGCTGGGCTTTCACGCCTGGGTGCAGTGGCTCTGCTTCAGCCAGTGGGAGGCGGTGCGGGCCTACGGGGACGAGCGCCGGGTCAAGCTGATGGGGGACATCCCGATCGGAGTGAGCCGCTATTCCGCGGATGTCTTTTTCAATCGCAACGATTTCGATCTGGAATGGTGCGGAGGTGCGCCGCCGGAGACCGTTTTCAAGTATGACCGCTTCATCCAGCGCTGGGGCCAGAACTGGGGCATCCCGCTTTATCACTGGAATCGCATGGAAGCGGCGGGTTTTCCATGGTGGCGGCAGCGGATCTCGAAACTGACCGAGATCTTCCACATCTTCCGGATCGACCACGTGCTGGGCTTCTACCGGATCTATTCCTTTCCCTGGCAGCCGAAGCGCAATGCGGAGTTCCTGGAGCTGACCGAGCGCGAGGCGGCGATGAAAACCGGCGGGCCGCTGCCGCGCTGGTCGCCGCGGCCGGACGACACGGAGCCGAACTGCAATGCCAACCGCAGCGATGGCGAGACGCGCCTGCGAATGGTGCAGGCCGCGGCGGGGGAGTCTGCCGTGGTCGCGGAGGATCTCGGCTTCGTGCCACCCTATGTGCGGCCGCATCTGGCGTCGCTGGGGATCGCAGGTTTCCGGATTCCCCACTGGGACGAGGATGCGAAAGGTCATGTGGTGAAGGGCAAGGATTTCCCGGAGTGTTCCTTCGCGACCTATGCCACGCACGATCACGATTCCATCCCCGCAATGTGGCCGGCTCTTCAGCGGACCGCAGGTCTCAAGAAAGGCGATGAGGATGAGATTGGCCGGGCCCGCGACTATCTACGACGGATGGCGGAGTTCGCCGGGCTGACGGGCAAGGAAAGGTATGGGCCGAAGGTGAGAGGCAAGCTGCTGGATGCGGTGCTGGAGAGTCATTCCCGCTATGCGGCGATCATGATCACGGATCTGATCGACTCCACGGACCGGATCAATTCTCCAGGGACGGTCGGACCGCAAAACTGGAGCTGGCGGGTGCCGCAGGATGCTCAATTCGACAAAGCTCTGGCGGATCTGAAAACCAGGATCGACCGGGCCAAGCGCAGCCCGGTCTGATGCCTGCCGCGTGGGGGGCAGGCTTGTCTGA
>JAQGPE010000057.1 GCA_028293225.1 Akkermansiaceae bacterium
CGAGGGTGGCGAAATCGACCGGATGCTGCATGAGCACCCAGACGCGGCCCATTTTCACCGGTTCCTGGCCGGTCGCGGTGCGCATGTGGCGCTCGATTTCCGCGGGAAGCCCCGGATTCGCGAGGACCGCCGTCGCGCCGCCCGCCCGGTAGAGGCCGCAAAAGGTGTGGACCAGCGAAGCCGTGCCCATGCCGCCGGCGAAGCCGTGACGCTCCACCAGGGTGGTCCGGGCGCCGCGCCGTGCCGCGGATACCGCTGCCGCCAGACCGGCGCTGCCGCCACCGAGTACCAGGACGTCGGTCGTGCTCATGAGATGCGGCTGGAAATGAAGGCCGCCAGCGCCTGCGGGGTGCCCAGGTGGTCGCGGCCGGTGTCCTCCGGGCCGATCACGACGCCGAATTTCTCCTCCACGATCACGATCAGTTGCATCACGGCCATGGAATCGAGGCCGGAGGCGAAGAGGTCCGTGCCGGCGGCGCTTCCGTGCGGGAGATCGAGCAGGCCTTCCTCGATCAACAGGTTGACGATTGCCTGCGAATCGATCGTGCCGGTGCTGCCTTCCACCCGACCACCCGACCAGAACCCGGGGCTTTCGGCAAGCACCGGCGAAAGTTCACCAGGCAATGCAATCTGCCCGCTGCATCTTGCACCACGCACCCATCTAACCGGGAAAAAGGCCCGCAAGTCCTTGATAAATCGTTCGGCACGCCGCCTGCGAAAAGGATTCATGCTTCTCCGGAAGCGGAAACCCAAACCATCACACGACCATGAAGAACAACCTCGTCCTCGCCGTTTTCGCCGCCTCCAGCTATGCTTTCCTGTTCACCGCTTGCGACTCCAAGGAGGAGAAGGACCGCAAGGCCTCTCTCGAGCACAAGGCCGATGCCCTCGAAGATCAGGCCAAGCAGGTGAAAAAGGATGCGGAAAAGACCGCGGAACTCACCAAGGAAGCGGGCAAAGACAGCGCCAAGGAGATCAAGGAAGAAACCAAGGCCAATGCCGACGCCATCAAGAAAGAGGGCGAACTCAAGGAACAGCAGTTGAAGGACGCGGCCGACCAGGAGCGCGACAAGAAGTGATCGCGGATGGCTAAGGACCATTCCGGGTGACGGGCCTGCTGCCGAGGATTTCGTAGTTGTAGCGATTCGTCAGTGCGGCCTGTTTCGCCACGGGGTCGGCAATGCTCTCCATGATGGCGGCGGCCCCTGCGGGATTGCCCTGCATCAGGGTTGCCTGGGCCAGTCCGACCAGGCCCTGCTCGCGGTGCCAGTCGCCGGGGGGAAGGGAGTTCAGGACGGTAAGGAAGCTCTGCGGATCCTGCAGGGCCATGCCGAGGGCGGACTTCTGATAGATATCGCTCAACTCCGGCCGCGCGGGGAGATTCAAGGCCCAGTCCGACAACTGCTTGGCTTGGTTGGAATCGGGGTAGCTCGGGAATTTTTCCGCACCGGATTTCTCCAGATACTCCCAGTCCCCGGCGGCGATCAGTTCGTCGAGCACCGGAAGAAGATTGACCGTTCCATCCAGCCCATTCAGCGCCGCCCTCGCCGCGCCAGCGCGCTGCCCCTCGGGGATCCGCGCCAGTTCAGCGGCAAAGGCCTCCGGGGTCAGCTGCTGTATTTTCGAGGCCCAGCCCGCCAGCGCGGCGTCACGCTCCGGCCCTTCCGGTAAAGCGGTCCACTGGGCGCGGAGGGTTGCCGGGTCCTCCGGCGGCGGTGAAAGTCTCATCACCTCCCCCAGCAGCCGGCCCCGCTCCTCTTCCGAGCCGGCACTGGCGGCGACGGTCTCGAGCGCGGCCTTCCGGTCCTCCTGCTTCAAATTGCCAAAGGCCTGTTGGAGAATCCGTCCGCGTTGCTCCGGGGACATCTCCGGCAGCAGCGACAGGGTCAGCTTGGGATTGGACTGCGCCACCTGAGCCAGCATGGCTTCTTGAAAGAGCCGGCCTCCGACACCCAGGCGGCCGCTCTGGAAGATGCGCCACGCCTCCTCCGGCTGATCGCGAAAGGCGTCACTGAAGGCGCGGGCGAGCGGGCACTGCTTGGGGGCACTCAGAAAAAGCGGATCATCCCACTCCTCGCTGAGAGCGGCTTGCAGGGCGCCCTCCAAGTCGACCCGGGACCATTTTTTCAGCAGGGCCATCCCGGTGGTCAGCCGTTCGCGCTTTGACAGATGCTGACGGCTCAGCTCTTGCCAAGCCATGCGGAACTCACGGCCGGGGCCGCCGTCGATCTGAGCGCCGCGCCGGGAGGCCCGGCGCGGGGCGGCCTTTCCGGAGGGCTCCTGAGAAGACAAGTCAGCGGCCCCCTCCGCGGCGCCGGAGTGATGCTCCTGAGCATAACTCCACACCGCCGAGCCTCCTCCGGCCAGCAACCCACCCAGCAGCAGGGCGCCGATGTGAGTCAACAGCCGCGCGGCAGGGGTCTGCCGCCCGGGGGCGGCCGCAGGCCGGCGCGCCGGGGTGATGAGTGGCACGGGCTTCACCGGTTTCATCAGCGTCAGCGGTTTTCGGCGATCTTTTGCCGCAGGCCGGGATCCGTCACCTCGCTGCGCAGCCGGGCCGCCAAATCCTTGTTGGCGGCCTGGGCCGCGCGGGCGGTGGAATACAGCGCCATCTCACGGTCGAGCCCTGGCGGCAAGGCGTGGATCCAGTCCACAAAGGCGTCGTCCAACCGGAGGTAGTTGGTACTGGCGCGCATGTTCCAGGTGTCCAGGCGCTGCTCCCGCAGCTCCGGGGTGTCGGACGGGATCTGCTGAAGCAAAGTCAGGAACAGGGATGGATCGACATCCGTAAAGTAGGTGCGAGCGGCCAGCAGCGCGGTGCTGTTGCGCTGGTCCTCCGGCAAGTCGGCCAGCAGCTCCATCGCCTTGACCGGGCTCTGCTCCGCGAGGTGCTGGAAGACCTCCCGCCGCAGTCCCTCCGGGTCGGTCGCGGCGATGTCCGGGGTACCGGCCCCGACGGCCGCGAGGATCTCCTCCGCCGTCGCGCCGCCGACCTTGTAAAGATGGCTCCAGTCCACCGGGCCATTGCTCATGATGGCCTCCACGTCCTGCGTGCACATCCGCTTGCTCTCCGCCTTTGGGTCATTGTTGCCATAGCCATACCGCAGCCGGGTTTCCAGCGGCACGGCCGGGTCGCTGCTGATCAGGTAGTTCATCTGGCCGCCGTTTTTCAGCGCATCCCGGAAGCTCTGGGGCACGGACTCATCCGACATCGCGGCCAGCAAGGCCGCGCCCAGCCCGGGCATCTGGCGGGATCTCCAGGACATCACCCCCGGGTTGTTTTCCTTGATCGCGAACTGGAGCAGCTCACTGCCCTTGTCCTGCGGCCAGGTCCTGGCCAGTGACTGGACGATCCGCGACCAGTTGCCCTGGTCGACCTTTTCGCGGACGCTATCGATGACGCTCAGGTCGCAGGTCAGGGTCAGGGACTCCGCGAGCAGAGCGGGGAGATCGGATGGCTGGTGGTGACGGTTCGGCGGGGCGGTCAGCGCTGGAAGCAATGCCAGCGGTCCCTTGTCCGCCACCATGCCACGCACGGCCTCGGTGAAGATCAGATCCATCATCTGCTGGTGGACCATCTCGGTCTCCGGGTCCGAAAAGGCGAACTGGATGAAGGCGCCCGGATCCACGGCCATCCACTGGTAGATCAGA
>JAQGPE010000124.1 GCA_028293225.1 Akkermansiaceae bacterium
CGGACCAGGGCGACCAGGCGCGCATCGTCTACATGGTGGACGGCGGCGACTCCGGCTGGAACATGGGGCACCAGGCGCTGCACAGCTTCCACCGGCAGATCGGCCTGGAGGAGCACCCGCCGAACGAGTGGATGGAGGAGAAGATGTGGGCGCCGCAGTTCAAGGGGCAGCCTGCCTTCATCGTCCCGGCGATCGCCAATCTGACGTCCGGTCCTTCCGGGCTGACCTATCACCCCGGCACCGGCTTCCTGAAGGATGAGGTGGGCCGGTTCCTGATCTGCGACTACCGCGGCGGCACGGCGAACTCGGGCATCTGGTCCTTCAAGATGGATCCGTCCGGCGCGGGCATGAAGATGACCGACTCCCGCCAGTTCGACTGGGGCGCCTCGGCGACCGACGTGGAGTATTCGTGGGATGGGAAGCTCTACGTGGCCGACTTCATGGGCGGCTGGAGCACGCATGAGGATGGCCGCGTCTACTCGGTGGAGGCGAAGGACCGCTACCTGGCCAAGGAGTCGGACGAAGTGGCCAAGCTGATCGCGGAAGGGATCGAGAAGAAGCCGACGCCGCTGCTGGCGAAACTGCTGACCCATCCCGACATGCGGGTGCGTCTGCGGGCCGAGCTGGCGCTGACCCGCCGCACCGACGGGATGGAGGTGCTGGTCAGGGCGGCGACGAGCAAGGCCGATCTCAAAACCCGCCTGCACGGCGTCTGGGGGCTGGGCATCATCGCCCGCCGCGGCAGTGCGGTGCTGCCGGCCGCTGGCGAGGGATTCGTGGCGCTGGCGCCGAAGACCCTGCGGGAGGAGGCGAAGAAGACGCTGCTCAGCCTGCTGAACGACCAGGACGCGGAGGTCCGGGCCCAGGTGATCAAGGTGATCGGCGAATCGGGACTGGCCATGGAGGGCAATGCGCTGGTCAAGCTGATCGGCGACGACTCACCGCGGGTGCGTTTCTTTGCGACCATCGCGGCCGGGAAGATGAAGGTGGCGTCCCTGCTGCCGCAGATCTGGACGATGCTGGAAAAGAATGAGGATCCGTATCTGCGCCATGCCGGCGCCTATGCGATGGCTCTGATGGCCAAGCCGGAGCAGATCATCGCGCTGAAGGACTATGAGGACGCGTCCGTGCGCATGACCGCCGTGGTGGCGCTGCGGCGGCTGAAGGACGAGGGCGTGGCGGCCTTCATCAATGACTCCGAACCGGAGATCGTGGATGAAGTCATCCGCGCGATCCACGACGAGAGCATCGAGAAGTCCCGCTGGGTCGTGGCCGAGCAGCTGGAGTCGGAGGTGAAGGAGCGGCCGATCATGATGTGGCGCCGTCTGCTGCACAGCGCCTTCCGCCTGGGGGATGAAGAGAACCTGAAGCGGGTGATCGATTTCGTGGTGCAGGGCAAGGGCTCGGAAGCGGCCCAACTGGAGGCGCTGCGCCTGCTGGGGGAATGGGCGGCTCCGCACCAGGTCGATCAGTCGCTGGGTCACCTGGCGCCGCTGCCGGCGCGGGACCCGAAGCCGATCGCGGCGGTGCTGAACACCCGTCTGGCCGAACTGATCAAGCTGAAGGGCAAACTGCTGGAGCCGGCGCTGGCGCTGGTGAACAAGTACGGGCTTGATTTGAGCTCTGTCTCCGACGCCGACCTCAAGGGGCTGGTGACGAATGAAAATGTTCCGGGCCTGGCCCGCGGCAAGGCGCTGGATCTCTATGCGGGCCGCAACCCGGCGGACATCGCCGCACTGCTTCAGCAGTTGGCCGGCGGTAAGGACGATGACCTCGCGATCGCGGCGCTGACGCGTCTGGCGAAGTCGGACCCGAAGTCCGCGCTGGCAGTGCTCGACAAGGCGGTGACGGGCAGCGCGCATCGTCAGCAGGCGGCGTGGGGCATCGCAGCGGATCTGCCGGAGGCCGGGCCGTTGTTTGCGGCGCAGCTGAAGCAGCTTCAGGACAAGTCCGGGGTTTCTCCGGCGGCTCTGGAGCTGGTGGAAGCGGCGGGCAAGCGGGCCGAGCCGGAGGTGAAGGCGGCGCTGGAATCCTATCAGAAGGCGCTGGCGGCATCGACCGATCCGCTGGCTCCGTTCATGGGCTCGCTGGAAGGTGGCGACCCGAAGAAGGGCGGCGAGCTGTTCGAGTCGCAGCCGGCGGCGCAGTGCATGCGCTGTCACTCCGGTGGCGGCCATGGCGGCGGCGAGGCGGGTCCGGATCTGACCGGCGTCTGCAAGCGTGGCGATCGCCGTTATCTGCTGGAGTCGCTGATCGATCCGGGGGCGAAGGTGGTGGCGGGCTTCGGGCTCGGCAGCATCACGCTGAAGGGTGGCAAGAACGTCGCCGGGACGGTGATCGAGCAGACCGCCGATCACGTCGATGTGGACAGCAGCGGCAAGACGCTGCGGGTGATGAAATCGGACATCGAGTCGATGATCGAGCCGGTCTCGCCGATGCCGCCGATGGGTGCGCTGCTGAGCGGGAAGGAGATCCGCGATATCGTGGCGTGGCTGGCGACGCGGGATCAGAAGAGCCCGGAGCCGAAGAAGCGGCCGGCGCCTGAGGTGGTGAAGCCTTGATGGGCCGCCGCTGCTGCTGAGACTGATTTCAATCGACCCGGTCTTCCGAGAGGGAGGCCGGGTTTTTTGTGGGGGCGATCAGAGGCGATTACGCCGGGTGTCGTAGATTGCCTTTTCCGGGTAAGGTCAGACGGTTGCTTCGTTGACCGTTGGAAGGGAGCAGACTTCCATCTGTTGGATCAAGCCGTCCTTGATGGTGAAACGATGGCCCACCCGTTCATCGGCGAGCACGGTTCCAGCCAGGTCGCGGACGATCTGATGGACCTCGACCAGGATCTGGCCGGCGTCGTCCGGGTAAAAAGCCAGTGGTTC
>JAQGPE010000145.1 GCA_028293225.1 Akkermansiaceae bacterium
GCCAGTGCTCTTCAAATCCGTCCGGCAGGGCATGGCGCTGATCGATGCTGCACTCGACCAGCGCCTGGTAGCAGGCCGGATTATCTGCCCTACCCTCCAGCTCGCGGAGCGTTTCCGGCTCCATCCAGCCATGTTCGGGAAAAGGCCTTCCGGTGCGGAGGACTTCCAGGCGTTCGTTTGCCAATCGCCCGATCACGGGCGGGTCGATCCAGCGCAGTTCCTTGTGAACCGCGCGCTCGACCCGCCCCTGGAAGAACACGCAACCGATCAGGAAAAGAAGTACGCCCCCTACCGTAGGCCAGAGAACGATGCTCCATCGTGGCGGTGACGGCGCGCAGGACAACACGCCGGCGGCATCCCGGACCGGACCGCCCTCCAGGGCCCGGCCGGTGCTCTGCATGCGCTGCATCAGCTCGCCGCGCACCTCCTCGCGGGCTGCCGGCCACGGCCCCAGGTAGCGTGTCGCGAGTTCTACGAACTCCAACGCCTCCGGGGCGGTGCGAGCGGGGGAAAATCCAGGCGGACCGGAAGCGGGCCGGGTCATCGGATCAACGGTGACTGGGTTTGACGTCTTCGGGGATGGCGACTCCGCTGAGAGAGGGGGAAATCGCTGCCCGCAGCAATTTCAGGGACTCGCCCAGCACATAAGCTCTCGCCCCCAGATCGATGGCCTCATTGTCCGCAGCATGGCCGTCCTTCTTCATGCCCTCCAGGGTTTGAAGCATTGTGACGAGGGCGGCCTCCTGCTTTTGCTCCTCCCTGAAAAACCGCAGTTCCTCGGCGCCCAGCTTCGCTTCCATCTGCTTCGACCTGGCGGCCAGGGTCGCCTTTGCCTCGGCGAGGTCCGTCTTGCCTTTCTCCAGATCCTTTTCGATCTCCGGCTTAGGGCCGAGTTTCAGGATACGGGTGGTCGAGTCGACGGTACTCCAGTCGAAATAGACGCGGGTGCGGAGGGCGCTAAGGCCCTTCCATTCCAACGCCATCGTCAACTTTCCGACGATACTGCGGGAGGGCTCGGCAGCGGAGGCGCTGCCGGGAAGCAGGGGCAGCACGGCGAAACCGGTGAGGAGGAGTGATCTCGTGAACATGGGATTTCTCCGGACGATGCCGGATCTTCCTGAAATGGCGAGCCGCGATCTGGCGTTCTAACGGCTGAGGACCGGTCTGTCCCTTGACTTTTCCGGCAGCTGAAACGACTACTGGCATTATGTCCCGTCTCTCCATTTCCCTGACGTCAGCCGCGGCGATTCTCACCCTGGCCGGTTGCTCCACCGAAACTCCGCTGGACCAGACGATTCCCGGCAGCCGCCACTCGCCCATGCGCGGGGAAACGCAGTATCTGGAAGGCTACGGACCGGAGCCGGTGGGGATGCGCACGGACACGGCGGTGGTTCCGAGGAATACCATCCTGACCGGTGGAGCGCGGGAGATTTCCAGCGGCACCGAAATCACCGGCGGCGGCGAGAGTTCAGGAGGAGAACTGGTTGCGCCGACTTCGAAGAGCCATCATAACTGGCCGACGGCTGAGGCCATTTCCGGCCGCCCGGGCATGGCGAAAAGCCCCTATACCGGGGAAGTGGTCGATGTCGCTGGACTGCGCTCGGGCTCGTTGGCCAGCGACCCGACCGCGCCCGCCACGGGTGAGAAGAAGTATTTCCGCGTGCCCTGAGACGAAATGGGGGGGGGGGGGACAGCGGGAGGATTATCTACGGCACACGCCGTAGAATACCGGCCTTTCCGACATGATCGTTTTCCATGATCGCCCGGGTGAGTTGCCTCCAATAGGGGCGCTCCCCGGCGAACTGGAGAAGATCGAGAATCGAATGATCCCGGAGAAGAGCCTGGATGGACGCTTCCCCTTGAGCGGTAAAATCGGGGCCTCCAGCCCCGTGCGCGAGGCAGGGGTAGCGGCCCTGATATTCGGCGGCGATCACTTCGAAAGCAGGCTCCTCCTCTCCCTGGCCGGCTTGCCCATTGAGCTTGTCCGCAAGCCAGGAGAGGATGCAGACGGCGAGTTCCCGGCACTCGGCCGACGCCGCCACCGGCGCCAGGGCGGCGGGTTCGATGAGAGTATATCCTTTCGGTTTCTCCGGAGTTTCGTTTCCGTCCATGGCGGCGATGGTGCTGCCTCGTTTGCTGTCCGGCAATCGCATCCCGTCGCCAAGAGCTTCCCTGCCACCGGTATTTTGAAACGCACCATCGTCCCTCTTCTTTCCGCCCTGCTGCTGATTCCCGGCTGCGGGAAGAAGATTGCCGCGCCAGCGGCCCCGGTGGCGACTTCTCCGGTGGACCGCGTCCCGGGTTTCTGGATCTGGCACCGCTCCTCTCCGCTGAGCGTGCGGGAGACCGCGGCGCTGGCAGCGCTGGGACGGCCCAGGCTGTATCGCCAGATCGTCGAGTTCGGCTGGCGCGATGGCCAGTGGCGTGCACGCCCGCTGTCGGAGCGCGCACCGGAACTTCCGGCCGGGACCCTGCCGGTGGTTCGGCTGGACCCGGGAGCCGAGACTCTGGAGCGGCCGGATACGGCGGGGATGCTGGCGAAGTGGCTGCGTTTTTATTTCCCGCAGGGTCATCCCGATGCGCTCCAACTGGACTACGACTGCCCGGTGCGACTGCTGCCGCAGTATGCGGCGATGATTGCCCAACTGCGGCGGGACCTGGGGTTGAAGGAAATTTCCGTGACCGCCCTGGCGAGTTGGATCAGCGCGCCGGAACTGCCTGCGCTGGGGAGGGCGGTGGAGGAGATGGTGCCGATGTTCTACGACATGACTCCGGACGGCTCGGCTTCGATCAAAGCCGGATTTGCCGTGCCGATGGCCGGGGCGGAGGCTGCCAAATGGATCGCGCTCTGGAAGGACTGCCGGACACCATGGCGGGCCGGGCTGCCGGACTTCGAGCGGCTGAGCCTTTTCGATCCCAATGGCAGCCCTGCGGGTCATCTCAGGCAGTGGAGCCCGGAGGACTTGCTTGATGCGGCCGTCACGGCGATGCCCGCGACCCACGGCGGGGCGTTCTTTCGCATCGATCGCGATGCCGGGATGCGGGGCACCGCGCTCCACGCCGGACAGGTGCTGGTGTGGCGGGCTCCTGGTGATGACGAGCTGCGGGCGATGATCGCCGCGAGCGTCGACGCCGGGGCACGCGGCGTGGTCTGGTTCGCGCTGCCGGTGCCTGGTTTGCGGGCGCATCACAGTCCGGCGCACCTGGCGGAGCTCATGGGCGGCCGCACGCCGCAGCCGTCGGTCAGAGCGTGGATCGATGCCTCCGGCCGAGTGATCCTGCGCAACGACGGACCGGGGGATCTGAGCTTCGATCCGGAGCGTCCGCCGCATTCGTTCGCCCTCTTTTCCAGTGGTCCCGGAGCGTTCGGCATCAGTGGTCCGGGGGGCTTTTACCGGCTTTCCGAGGACGGCCCCAGGGAGCGCTGTGTAAAATCTGTGTTGTCATTTACGGAGCTGCAAGGGGGCGCGGAAATCGCCAGTGAATCCGGCTTGATAACTTCCGGGGAAGGCAGAGAGCTGCGGTGGTCGCTCGACGACTCACCACCCTCTCCCCTACCCTCTCCATGAACCGCCGCGTCCTGCTGCTGACGCCTCTCCTGATCGCCTGCGGAGGCTCCTTCGACGAACCTCCACCACCGCTGGCGACCTATCCGCAGCGGGTGCCGGGCAAGGGCTGGCTGGAGGTCCTGGAGGTGGCGAAGCCATTGAGTCCCGGTTATGACCGCCGCGAGACGCTCAGCATGGCGTGCCAATCGCTGGCGGTTGATTTCCCCAAGCTCACCGCTGCGGAACGGCTGGCGAAGATCGACGAACTGGTCGCAAGAAATCGCGAGGGGCAGTTCGACGCGCAGACCGCCAACGTGCTGACGGAGATGCGTGAGATGGCCGCCGATGATCCCACGGTCCGGGCGGCGGCGGATTACCTGGTCTGGCGTTGCAGTGACACCGCTCTGGAGTGGGGCAAGTTGGGGCGGAAACCGGCCGGGCGGAACTACTGGGACCCGAAGCAATACCAGACTGAGCTGGCCGAGTTCAATTCCCGCAAGGTTCGCCTGGAGGCCGATCTGAAAGAGCACCTGCAGAGTCCGCCCCCCGAGCTGATCCCCAACTTCCGGATCCAGTTCGCCGCGTTCAAGCTGCTGGCCTGCGACTTCCCTGGCGTGCTCGAAGATTTCCGCCGGATCGAGGCCGACTTTCCCGGGCATCCGCGAGCGGAGGTCGCACGGTTCATGAGAGGACGCACCCTGCTGGCGCAGTCCCGCTACGAGAACAATCAGGAGGGCAACTGGGGAGCCGGCAACCGGAACCTGCCGAAGTCGCGGATCGATGCCGTGGCAGTTTTCCAGGACTATCTGCGGGAGTATCCGCAGGGACGCTTCGTGGCGGATGCGCATGGCTGGATCGGCGCGGCGGCAGCGGATGGAGGTTTCTATGGCGAGGCCACAGGACATCAGCTCGACCGCCTGGAGGTGAGAGCATCCCGCGAGGTGCTGCGCTCGGTGCTGAGGGACACGGAGAATCTTTTCACGAAGATCTTCATGGAGGGTGAGGACGCGCCGGATCCGGCCGCCCTGGCAGCGACGCTGCCGTGGGACCAGCTGGCCCGCCACCCGGAAGTCGCGCGGCTGTTCCTGAGCCATGCGCTCGACCCCACCGCGACCAACGAGGTGACGCATTGCTATGAAGGCGACAGCGGTAAACTGAAATTCCTCCAGCGCCGGATCGTCCTGCCCCAGCCCTTTGCCCGTCGCTCGCTGGAGTTGCTGGGCGCCGCGCTGGCGAAGGCCGGCCCCGCAGCGGGAAAAGACGATCCCTTTACCCTGCAAGTGCTGGGCTGGTCGGCGCTGCGCGACGGCCACCCTGAGCGTGCGGTGAGGCTCTTCGACCGGGCGCTGAAGATCGCCAAGAGCGACGAGCTGCTGGAAGGACGGGCGATGGCCATGACCGCCCTGCGCCGCCACCGCGAGGCGATGGCGAGCTACGATGCGCTGTTCCAGGATTTCCCGGATAGTCCGCTCGCTAGGCCGCTGCGCATGAACCGGGCGATCGCCCGCTGCCGTGCCGGTCACGCAGGGGAAGCGCTGGTGGAATTGCTCGATCTGTCGGATCAATCCGAGCACCTCGAATACCAGGAGGAAGACACCGTGCCGCCGACGTATGATCTGGTCCCGAAAAGCGAACTGAAGCAGTGGATCGACACGATCTCACAGTTCGCGCCGCTCGACCAACTGGCCGCGCCATTGAAAGACCTGGCGCCGGAAAGTCCGCACGCCTACACGCTGCGGCACTTCGTCCGCACCCGCGCCCTGGCCCGCGAGCGCTTTGATCTGGCGCGGCTTTATCTCGACCCCGGGCAGCCGCCCGAAAACCTCAACGAGGGCTACAGGCGCTACGACCAGCCGAGGCCCATCCGCATGGATCAGGCGTTCTGGGACCGGAAAATCGAGCCCCTGGCCAAGGCGACCCGCGCGGCGAGCCGGAAGGGCAGGAGGTCCGCGCGGGCGGAGCTGGCGCTCGGCCACCACTGGCGGGATCTGGACGGGAATCTGCTTTTCCTCTACGGCGAAGAAAATCTCCAACGCCGTGAGAACGCCCGGCTGCTGGGCTTGGGAACCAAGGCCATCGACGCCGAACTCGACTCCGCCTACCGGCTTTTTCACGCCCGAAGTCATTTCCTGCGGGCGGCCGCTTTTCACAATCCGAGCACGGAGCTGGCAGCGCTGGAGGAGGCGAATGAAGTGTTGCCCGGGCTGGCCCTCACCCACCGCTATCGCCTGGCCCGTGCGGTGGAAATGAATGACACGGCGCTCTCCGCGCGGCTGGTGGCGCGCATCCGCGAGATCGCCCCCGGCAGTCCACAGGCGGCCCGGGTGGTGACGTGGAATTTCCAGCCGCTGGCGGAGAACGAACCATGGCAGCCAGGGTATCATCCCATCTGGCAGGCGGCGCCCATCATTCTTCTCGCGATTTCCGATCCGGCGAAATCGTTCACGACCTACTTCAATGGCTATGACGAGGATAATCCGAATCCCCGGACCGCGCCGCCCGGGCCTGTCGCTCTCTCGCAACTCACTGGCGAATTCTTCGCCGATGGAGCCGTGAAGGAAAAGCTCGCCGGCCTGCGCAGTGAGTACGACGTTCACCGTAGCGAAATGAGCAAGGACGGCATCTTCACCACCGGGGCGGTGCTCGATGACCTCGACGGTGCGGCGGCCCTGCCGGAAATGACCGTGGACCTTTTTCATCGCTACGCCGTCGTCCGACTGGGCGGTCAGGCCGTTCCGCCGCTAGAGGGCGAATGGCTGCCGCTGAAGCCCTTCTTCGCCTACCGAGAGTCGGTGGAAAAAATCGGCCGCAAGCACGTCGCCGGGGAGAACACCGACGATGTCGTCGCCATGTGGGAGAACTATCTCAGAGAGTTCCCCGGCGGACCGAAAACGGAGGCCGCCCGGCTGCAGCTCCTGCGAGCGCGGGTCTATCAGATCAGTCCGGTGCCGCAGGTCAATGTCTGGAGAACGCCCAAGCCGACCAGCAGCCGCTTCGATCGGGGGATGAGCTTTGATCTGGCAAGCCCTCCCGGCGACGAAGGGGCGATCCGTAAATCCTTGCTCGCCGATCTGAAAACCTACCAAAAGGACTACCCTCGCGGCCGATACCGGGCCGACGTCAAGCAACTGAGCGCCTCCCTGCTGGCCGACGGGGGGGACTACGTCACGGCGCTCGAGCGGCTCTCCAGCCTGCTGGATGACCCGACCCACCCGGAACTGCACCAAGATGCCGCGCTGCGTTTCGCGGAGATCGGCCTGCGACTGCTGGACGTGAAGCAGCGAACCGCGCTGGCGAAGGCCTTCCGCCGCAATCCGGCCGTCATGGCCAAGCTGGAGCACCTGGTGCGGGGCGACACGCGGCTGTTTCAACTGCGCCCGATGATGAAGTGGCTGCGGAACTAAGGAGCATCTAGTACTTCTCCATCGCCTTCGCCACAGCGGGCGGGACCTCGTGGGTCTTCATCCACTCCCGCGCGGCGGGGGCGTCGTTGAAGAACCAGGATTCCAGGGTCTCCCGCAGCCCCTGCTCGCGCGCTTGCGGGGTGCTGAGACGGGGGAGTTGGTCGATCGCCAGCAGAAACTCGTGGTGGTTCGGGCCGGCACACATCACCCAGCGGGCCAGGACTTCCTCGCCCGCTTCGTCCGGGTGGTCATTGATGAGCTGGAGAGCCAGGCGGGCGTTTCCGCCATAGTGCGAAAGGCCCTCCACCGCACCGAAGATGGCAGCCTTTCGCTGCGGTCCGGCGGGCATGCGCTGCAGCTCCGCCAGTGCGGCAGTGGCGTCCTCCCCCACCCACTTGTCGTAGAAAGGACCGGCGGCGACTCCATCCATCGCGGCCGGGTATTGCCGCAGAAGCTCCAGCTTTCCGGCGGTCGGGGCATCCCTCATGGCATTGATCATCGCCGACACGGTGGCGATCCGCTGGGAGTCCGGCAGTGACTGCAGGCAGCGCTCGCGCTCCGCCGCGGTCGCGCGGACCAGCGCCTCGGAGAGGATTTGCGGCAGATACCTTCGGATATCCTCCGGCAGGCGCGGAAGCATTTCGCCAATCAGATCCAGATTGCTGCCGGGCAATCCGCTCAAAGCGAATTGGAGCAGTTGATGCTTCGGATCAGCCTCCGGGTGCGATTCCAGCCAGGACAGGGCGGCACGGGCGTCCCTGGAGGACCAGTTTCTGAGCAGCTTTCCCATCGCGTCCAGATTCGCTTCCGATCCACTGCGGTGGATCTCCAGCCATGATAGTGCGCCAGCCGGGTCGCGTTGCGACCAGACTCCCAGCACCACTGATTCCCGGCCGGGAACGGGATTGGCGTTTTCCCAGGCCAATGCCGCGCCGGGATCCAGCTCCGCCCAGACCGAGATCAACAAGCGCTGGTCATCGCCATAGCTCTGGATTCCCAGGTCCAGCAGGGCAGCCATTAGCTCGGGGAAATCCGTCTGATTCAGCCGGTCGGTCAGAGCCAGCAGGGCGGAGGTCCGGATCACGGCATTTCCCTGCGAACAGATCTCGCCGAGCTGGTGGCGCAGTGCTGCCCGCACCTGCTCCCGGGAGCCGAGCAGCGGCTGGTCGCGCAGGCGGGCCAGACCGGTCCTGGAGGGAGTCGTCGCGGCGAGGGGAGCTAACGCGCTGGTTCGCGTGGTGGCGGCAGCAGCCTCCGACCGGCGCTGATCCGCCGAGTAGCGCAGCGCGAAGCACAGAGCCGAGACCGGGAGCAGGATGGCCAGGACGCCGGAGGTTATTTTGCCGGGATCCATATGGTGGTGTTTTCGTCAGCGGGCTCATCCTGCCCGGGAAGTTGGGAGCGGATATCCGCGGGGATCTCGTGGCTGTCGACCCAGGCGCGGGCCTGATCCTTCAGGTTCGATCTCAACCAGATGGAAAGGACTCCCTGCAGCGTCCGGTGGCGCATTTCCTCATCCGGCAGGAGCTGAAGCTTCGCGAATGCGGCATCCGGGTCGCGACCGAGCTGGCGGAACATGAGACAACTGACGGAGTCGGGTGATGCCGCGCCGGGATGCTGGCGCAGAAGATCTTCGCCCTTCTCCGGCTGGGTTTCCATGACGTAGCGCATCAGCCCCGTCAGTGCCTCCTGTCTCATCGGTCCCGCCGGAAAGCGGTTTACGGCGGCGGAAGCGGCGGCCATGTCGACCTTGGCCAGGCGGTCGATCATGGAGGCGGCGCGGCTGCGGGCGAGGGCGGCCGGATCGTCCAGCAACCGATCGAAGACGTAGACCGGATCACTCAAGGAGAAGGTCCCGGCGGTGCGGGCGATAAGGTTCGAGCGGGCGTCTCCCGCCGGCAGATCCTCCAGCACCCGGCGCAGGATGCCCGGCTGCCGGTTCGTTTCGAAACAGATGCTGCTCAGGAGCTCGGCCCGGGGATCCTCCGGCTGGGTGCGCACGATCCGCAGCGCCTCTTCCAGGTCCATGCTGGCGATGCCCGGCAGGACGGAGTCGAGACGTTCCCTGTCGCTGCCGGCCCATTTTAAAGCGGTGCCCGGATCGCTCACGGCCAGCGCCCTGATGAAGGCGTGCGGATGCGGTGCGGCGTCCCCCGCAGCCTCGAAGCTGCGCAGCGCCCCCGGCCCATCGATCTTCGTCCAGGTCAGCAGCAGCAGATCCAGCTCGGGCGAGTAGTCCTGCTGGCGGGGATCGAGCTGGGCGAAGTCGCCATCGACCTCCGGAAAGGCGGCCAGCGGCAGAGCCCCGGCGAAGGCGATCATCTCCCGGCGGCGCTCCGCCAGGCTGGGCATGGCCAGGATTTCCTTCAACCGCGCCAGCCGCTCTTCCGGCGTGGCCGGGGCCGGACGTCCGGAGCGTGCGGGGCGACCTGCAAGCCCTGCGGCGGGGTCGTGGCCCGGCGCGCGGGAGGCCAGCGGCGGCGGGGAAAGCACCACCGGCCGCACGGCGTAGCCGAAGGAGGCGAGGAACAGCACGGCGGCGCCGGCGACCAGCGATTTCCGAGTGGCATTCATGGCGTGGAACGTGGTCTGCAGAGCACTGGCGGGAAGAGGCGCCACCCCGTGGACCCCGCTGAGCATGGTGGTCATGAGCGCCGCGGGCACCGGGGTGGCGGCGTGGGCCGGGAGGAGGGTCCACAGGGCCGAGGCCGTGGTGGCGATGCCACGCTTTCCCAGCATCACACGGATTTTTTCAAGAGCCCGCAGCGAGCGCTTGCGGGCGGCCTGCTCCGTCAGGCCGAGCTGGCGGGCGATGACGGCATGCGGCTGGTTCTGATAGAAGCGCAGCAGGATGAGGTCGCGGTCGGCGGCGGGCAGATGGGCCACGGCTTCATCGATGAAGGGAGTCAGCGCGGACCAGGCGGGTTCGGGCATTTCGTCCATAGCGGCGGAGGGGTTCAGGAGGGCGGCGGCCTCGCGACGTTTACGCCGGTCTTCCGCACGAATCAGGTCGACAGCCAGGTCCCGGGTGATGCGGTGCAGCCAGGCGGCCAGACTGGCATTTCGAGGGACCAGCGCGGCGCGCTCGGCCAGGCGGATCAGGGTCCGCTGGCTGACATCGCGGGCCATTTCCTCATT
>JAQGPE010000199.1 GCA_028293225.1 Akkermansiaceae bacterium
TGCGCTTCTGGCACAACCACGGCTTCCTCGGCCTCGACACCCAGCACCCCTGGCGCACCGTCCAGGGCGGCTCCCGGCAGTACGTGGAAAAGCTTTCCCGCCCCTTCGCCGATTGCATCGCCACCGGCAGCGGCGTGGCAAAGGTCACCGGTGACCGCCGCCTGATTTTCTCCGATGGCTCCAGCAGCCAGCCCTTTGACCGCATCGTCATCTCCGCCCACGGCGACCAGGCCCTGCGTCTGCTCGAAACCCCAACCGCCCGCGAGCAGGAGCTGCTCGGCCCCTTCCACTACCAGGACAACGAGGCCGTCATCCACACCGACGAAAGCGTCATGCCCCGCACCCGCCGCTGCTGGGCTTCCTGGAACTATCGCGTCGAGGGCGTTCAGCATTCGACCCACTACTGGATGAATAGCCTCCAGGGCGTCTCCGATCGCACCAACTACTTCGTCTCGATCAATCCTTCCGCTCTCGACGAGTCAAAGGTGCTACGCCGCCTGCAGTACCGCCACCCGCTTTTCGATCTCGCCGCCGTCGCCGCTCAGGAACGCCTCGCCGAGCTCCACACCGACGCGACTCAGACCGGCCGCTATTTCTGCGGCGCCTGGCAGCGCTACGGCTTTCATGAAGACGGCATCTGGTCCGCCGACCGCCTTTGCCGCCATTTGCTGGAAAGGGACCCCTGGTCATGAGCCTCATCCACCCCGCCAGGATCTACGAGTGCACCGTCACCCACAGCCGCCTCCGGCCGGTGCGGCGCACCTTCGCCTACCGCGTCTTCATGCTCGACGTCGATCTCGACTCTTTCGCGGAAACTGCCGCCGCCACCCACTGGCTCGGCCACAATCGCTTCAACCTCTTTTCCATCGACGACCGCGACCACATCGACCTCGGCCTTCCCGGCGGCATCCGCGCCAATCTGGTCGAGTGGCTTTCCCGCCAGGGCGTGGAAATCCCGCCCGGCACCACCATCCGCCTCGTTACCTTTCCCCGCACGCTCGGCTACGGCTTCAATCCCGTCTCTTTCTACTACCTTCATCGTGCCAATGGCTCACCGCTCCTGGCCGTCGCCGAAGTCGTGAATACCTATCGGGAGATGAAGCTCTACATTGTCGATGGCGAGCAGCCGAACCAACTCTGGCACCGCCGCGTCGCCAAGGACTTCTACGTCTCCCCTTTCTCCGATCCCGCCGACCACTTCGACTTCCGCCTCGGCATCCCCGGCCAGCAGTGGCGCGTCAATATCGACGACCTCGACGACGAAGGAAAAGTCCTGCTCAGCGCCATCCGCGGCCAGGCCCGTCCGCTCACCTCGGCCCGCCTGTTCGCCTACGCGTTCAAATACCCGCTGCTCTCCCTGAAGATCATCGCCGGCATCCACTGGCAGGCCCTCCTGCTCTGGCTGCGCCGCACGCCCTACTTTCGAAAAGACGACCGGACCGAAGCCCAGCTCGACGTCCTGCGTCCCCACCCCGGCTCCCACCAAGACCCATCATGAATGCCAACCTGTCCACTCTCGGCGCCGTTCTCCCGGAAGCCGTTCCGCAAGAAACCCTCAGCCGCACCTTCCGGGGTTTCCCGGAGCGCATGGTGGTCGGCCTGCTGGCGAAAATGCCTCTCGGCGGCCTGTGCATGGAACACGCCGACGGACGCATCCACTACTTCGGTGCCCCGGGCGCGAAAATCACCGCCCGCGTGCGGATCCACGACGACGTCGAGTTCTACAAGCGCTGCGCCTTCTACGGCAATATCGGCATGGGCGAAGCCTACACCGACGGCCTCTGGGACACCGACGACATCGCCGCTGTGATCTCCTGGTTCATCGAAAACATGTCCGCCCTCCAGGGCTCCGACACCGCCTCCGACAAGCTCCCCGGCGTCAACCTGCTGAAGATCGTCAACTGGTTCCGCCACTTCAAGCGCTCCAACACCGTCGACAACAGCCGTCGCAATATCGCCGAGCACTACGACCTCGGCAATGAGTTCTACGGCCTCTGGCTCGACCGCACCATGACCTACTCGTGCGGCATTTTCAGCGCCCCCGGCGAGCCGCTGGAAGCTGCCCAGTTCGCCAAGTACGACGCTCTCTGTAAAAAGCTCAAGCTCAGCCCCGCCGATCACGTCCTGGAAATCGGCTGCGGCTGGGGCGGCTTCAGCTGCCACGCCGCCACCCACTACGGCTGCCGGATCACCGCCTTGACCATCTCGGAAGCCCAGGCCGTCTATGCCCGCCAGCGGGTGAAAGACGCCGGCTTGGAGGACCGAGTCGAGATCCGCATCCAGGACTATCGCCTGGTCCAGGGCACCTTCGACAAGATCGCCTCCATCGAAATGATCGAGGCCGTCGGCGACAAATTCCACGAGTCCTTTTTCGCCAAGTGCCACGAAGTCCTCGCTCCAAGCGGCCTCATCGCCCTGCAGATGATCACCGTCCCGGACTGCCGCTACAAGAGCCTCACCAAGGGCGTCGACTGGATCCAGCGCCACATCTTCCCCGGCTCCCTGCTCATGAGCATCGGCCGCGTCAACGACGTCCTGCTGAAGACCGGCAACCTCTTCCTCCACGATCTCCAGGACATGGGCGCCCACTACGTGCAGACCCTCCGGCACTGGCATCGCAACTTCAACTCCCACCTCGAACCCGTGAAAGCTCTCGGCTTCGACGAGCCCTTCATCCGCACCTGGAACTACTACCTGAAGTACTGCGAAGCCGGCTTCGCCACTCGCAATATCTCCGTCGTCCAGGCGGTCTACACCCGGCCAAACAACACTCTTCTCCAGCAGCAGTTCGAGCAGCCTCACATTCAGTAAACGATGATCGCGACCCCGGCAGCGATGCATGAAAAGGACACCACCTTCTGGCAACGCCGGATCGTCGCCCCCGTCATCTCGCAGCTCGTCCAGGGCGCCACTCCCGGCCGTCTCGCCTGGTCAATCTCCGCCGGCCTGGTTCTCGGCATCTTCCCCATCCTCGGCTCCACCACGCTGGTGTGCCTCGCCGCCGGCGCTCTGCTCAGACTGAACCACCCGGTCATGCAGCTCTCCTGCCAGCTCATGACCCCGCTGCACCTCCTGCTGATCCTCCCCTTCATCCGCTGCGGGGAAATGCTCTACCGCGTCCCCGCCATCACCCTCTCGATCCCCGAACTACTGGCCCGCTTCAAGGCCAGCCCGACGAAGTTCGCCGGCGATTTCGGCTGGGCGGCCTGGCACGGGATTTCCGCATGGCTGCTGGTCGCCCCGATTCTTCTGCTCCTCCTGAAAACCTCGATCACTCCGCTGCTGCGCAAGCTCTTGGTAAAAGTCCAATCCCGAAAAGCGGATCTCGCCCCACCATGATCCTTCCCTTCCTCATCGGTTCCGCCGCCGCCCTTGCCCTCTTCGCCGCCGCCTGGCTATGGGCGCGGAAAATCGACAACTACTCGATCGTCGATGCCGTCTGGGCCTTCGGCATCGGCCTGCTCGCCGGGGGCTGGCTGGCCACCGGTTCGGGGAACCCCGCCAAGCGCATCGCCGCCGCCGCTCTGATCCTCGCTTGGAGCCTTCGCCTCGGCTACCACCTCCAGCGCCGCATTGCCAAGGCTCATCCGGAGGAGGATCCCCGCTACGATAAACTCCGTAGCCACTGGCACGGCCGCGTCGCCCGCTCTTTCTTCTGGTTTTTCGAGGGCCAGGCGCTCTCCGTGATCCTGCTCGCCTTTCCGTTCCTCCTGATCGCCGTCGATCGCTCGCCCTTCGGCTTCTGGGAAATCAGCGGCTCGGTCGTGACTCTCGCCGCCATCTCCGGCGAGGCCTTCGCCGACTACCAAATCACCCTCTTCAAGCGCCACAACAGCGACCCAAAGGCCGTCTGCAAAGAAGGTCTGTGGCGCTACTCCCGCCATCCGAACTACTTCTTCGAGTCGCTTATCTGGGTCGGCTTCTTCCTCTTCGCGCTCGGCTCCGCCCACGGCTGGACCGCCGTCTACTCCCCACTGGTCATCACCTACCTCTTGCTGAAGGTCACCGGCGTCCCCGCCACCGAGGCCTCGGCTCTCGCCCGCAAGGGCGACGCCTACCGCGACTACCAGCGCACCACCAGCGTCTTCATCCCGCTGCCGCCCCGCCTCCCCTGATCTCTTTCCCCACCTCTCCCATGATCACCACCGACGAACTTCTGGCCCGCGACGTTCTGCCGGACGCCCTCATCCGCCTCGGCATCCGCCGTCGCCTCGCGGGCACCCTCGCCCCTTTCCGCAAGCTCGATTGCGAGGCCCGCCAGGCCCTGCTCATGCAGCACGTCGCCAGCCTCCGCGACAGCCCCATCGCTATCGCCACCGACGAGGCCAACCAACAGCACTACGAGCTGCCGACCCGCTTCTTCGAGCGCGTCCTGGGCCGCAACATGAAATACAGCTCCGGCTACTGGGACGAGGGCGTCCGCGACATCGATACCTCGGAGGAGCGCATGCTCGCCCTCACCTGCGAAAGAGCCGGCCTCGAAAATGGCCAGCGCATCCTGGAACTTGGCTGCGGCTGGGGCTCGCTGACCCTTTGGATGGCCCGCCATTTCCCCCACAGCCGCATCACCGCCATCTCGAACTCCCGCACCCAGCGCGCCCACATCGAAGGCCGCCTCGCCGAACTCGGCCTGTCGAACGTCGAGGTCCGCACCGTCAACATGATCGACTACCAGGGCGAGGGCGACGGCGTCTTCGACCGCGTGGTCTCGGTGGAAATGTTCGAGCACATGAAGAACTACGAAATCATCATGGGCAATGTCGCCCGCTGGCTGAAGCCCGGCGGCGCGCTCTTCGTCCACATCTTCACCCACCGCGAATTCGCTTACCACTACGAGGCGGAAGGCGAGGACGACTGGATGGCCCGCTACTTCTTCACCGGCGGCCAGATGCCGTCCGATGACCTGCTGCTCTACTTCCAGAACGGCCTCCGCATCGAGGACCACTGGCAGGTCTCCGGCACCCACTACCAGAAGACCTCCGAAGCCTGGCTCACCCGCATGGACCGTGCCGAGTCCGAACTCCTGCCCCTGATCCGCGAGACCTACGGCCCGGAAAATGAAACCCGCTGGTGGGTCTACTGGCGCGTCTTCTTCATGGCCTGCGCCGAACTGTGGGGATACGCCGATGGCAACGAATGGATCGTCTCCCACTACCGCTTCCGCAAACCCCTCGCCTGAATCCAGATGAAAACCCTTCTTCTCTCCATTCTCCTCACCGCGGCTCTCCACGCCGCCCCCGCCGATGATCTGATCGCGAAAGGCGCTGCTTTCGAACAAAGCGGCAAATCCCGCGAAGCCATGGCGGCCTACCAGGACGCCAACAAGCTCAAGCCGAAGGACCCTGCCATCCTCGTCAAAATCGCCAAACAATACGGTGACCTTATGACCGAGACCAGGGATAACGCAGAACGCAAAAAGCTCGGCCTGCAGTCGCTCGACTACTCGAAGCAGGCTCTCGCCGCCGGCCCCAACTCCAGCGAAGCCCATCTCGCCGTCGCCATCTCCATCGGCAAGCTCACCGAGTTCATGGGCAATCAGGAAAAGATCGAAGCCTCCCGCCAGATGAAATCGGAGGCCGACACCGCCCTGAAGCTCGACCCGAAAAGCGACTACGCCCATCACCTGTTAGGCCGCTGGAATCAGGAGCTCGCCGGCATGGGTACCGTCTCCCGCGCTCTCGCCAAAATGATTTACGGCGCCATCCCCGATGCCAGCTACGACGACGCCCTGAAGCATTTCGGGGCCGCCATGAAACTCCGCCCCGACCGCCTCATCCACCGCATCGAGTACGGCCGCACCCTCGCCATGATGGGCCGAAAGGACGATGCCCGCGCCTCCCTCACCCAAAGCCTCGCCCAGCC
>JAQGPE010000206.1 GCA_028293225.1 Akkermansiaceae bacterium
CTCGGCATCGGCGCCGCGCCCGGCGACGCCTTCCTTCAGCACGGTAAGCGCCCGGGGGAAATCGCCCTGCCGGTAAAGAATGATGCCGAAAGCCTTGGCCAGCTCCGCATCGGAAGGGAGGTCGGCACGGGCCTTGAGGGCGAGTTCGAAGGCCTTCTTGTTGTCGCTGCCGGTGGCGGCGTAGAGGATGACCAGCCGTTTCTTCGCCGGGGTGAAATCGGGAAACTGCTGGAGGACCTTGTCGTAGGTCGCCATGGCTGCACTGGCGTCGCCCTTCTGCTCGCTCGCCGCCGCCGACGCCATCAGCGCCGGAACATTGCCGGCATCGGACTTCAACAGCTCGGCGATCCGGGCGGTCTCGGTCGCCGCCTGTGCCGGGTGGTCGGCGAGTGCCATCAACTCCAGGAAGCTCCGGGCCTCGGCGGCGGCGGGGGAAAGCGAGTCCAGTCGCAGCGATTGCCGCAAGGCGGTCTCGGCGTCGGCGACTCGCCCGAGGCTGTAGGCGGAGCGGGCCAGATCGCGGAGCACCGCGGGATCTTCCGGTTGCTTGCGGGCCACCTCCTGCAGGAGGGTGAACGCGTAGGAATAATCCTGCGTCTGATAGGAAAGTCGGCCCAGCGCAAGGGCCACGGCCGTGCTTTCCGGCGCCAGTTTTCGGGCGGCCTTGGCTTGCTCGAGCGCCTTCGCCGGGTCCTTCTGCAGCGAATAAACCCGGACCAGACCCAGCATCGCCGGCGTATTGGTGGGACTGGCCTTCAACGCCGCCTGATAGGTGTCGACCGCCTTGCCCAGGTCGCCATTTCGCTCCTGGATGGCGGCCAGCCGGTCGAGAGCGACCGGATCGTCGGGTCGTTCCGCGATTGCCGCCTCGAGGGCTTTGCGGGCGTCGGATCCGGGCTGGTCGACTGCAATCGCCAGCACGGCCAGACACTTTCGCGCTTCCGCCGAGCCGGGGAATTCCTGGTTCAGCTTGAGCGCGTCTTCCAGCGCGACGCGGGCGGGCTCCTCCGCGCCCATCAGATAGTTCACCATGCCGAGATGATACTGGGTGTCCGCCGAATCGGGCAATTTCTCCGCGCTTTCCTGGAGCAGGCTGAGCGCCCAGGGATACTGGCGCCGCTTGACGAGAATCCAACCGAGGGTGTCAGCCATGTGCGCTTCGTGCGGAAACAGCTCCCGGGCCTTCTGGGCGGCCTCGAAGGCCTTGTCCAGTTGGTTGAAACGCTCGGCGTAGAGGACTGCCGCATTGTTGAGGGCGATGCCCGCTTTCGGATTGATGGCCAAAAGTTTTTCGTAGGCGGCCAGGGCGGTATCGTAGTGCTTGAGCTGCTCGTTGAGCATGCCGGTCATCATGAGCGCCTTGGTGTCCTTGGGATTCGTCGTGATGACTTTTTGGAGATTATCCAAGGCCTTTTGTTGCTGGTTGGTGGCCGCATAAAGCCCGGCCAGCGTGTAGTAAGCCACCGGCGAATCCGGCTGCAGCGTGATGGCCTTTTGCAGCGTGGCTTCCGCCTGGTCCATGTCCTTTTGGGCGTAAAAGACCCGGGCCAGCAGAATCTGCAGCTCGGCCGACTTGGGCTGCTTCGCGATCAGGTCTTCGATCCGCCGGCGGGCCGCCGGGAATTTCTTTTCGAAGAGATCAAGGCTCACCATCTGCTCGACGGCCGGTTGAAAGTCGGGCGCCCGCTCCAGGGCCTGGGTTAATGCCTGCCGGGCCTCGGCGAGCTTTCCCTGTTGGGCGAGCACCCGCGCGCTGAGCTGGGGCGTCCGGGGATTGCCCGGAAAATTCTTCTCAATTCCATCGTAGACGGCCAGGGCGTCGTCGGCGCTGTTGCGGGACCGATAGGCATCCGCCAGCATCAGTCGGGGCTGAATCAACTCCGGGTGCTGCTGGATCACGGTTTTGAGTGCGCTGATGGCGGTGGACGAATCGCCGGTTCTCAGGCTGACGCTGGCGAGCAGCACCCTCGCATCCGTGTATCCCGGGGCTTGGGCCAGCGCCTGGTTGAGACTGTCGGTCGCCTTTTGGAGATTCCCGCTGGCGATATAGGCGATCCCGATTTGGTAGAGGAATTGCGGGGAGGTGGGGAAAATTCTCAGGGTTCGCTCGAGCTCGGTCACCGCCTTGCCGAAGTCGCCTTTGGCCATGCGCAGCCGGGCGTTCAACAGGAGCGCCTCGGGATACGTGGTGTCCCGGGCCAACACCCGGCTGGTGAGGTCCAGGGCCTCGTCGTATTTCCGGTCGGCCGACGCCAGTTCGGCCAGCATCATCCAGGCGGGCAGATAGTCGGGAGTCTCCTGCGTCATCTGCGTCAGGAATTTCCGGCCGGCGGCAGGGTCGCCGCCTTGGATCAGGGACTGCGCATACTGAATTCGCTTCGGCGACCGGGCGGGCGAAAGCTCCGACGCCAGCTTGAATTCCTGCGCGGCGAGGGGCAGCTCTTTCCGCAGGACACGGACGACGGCCAAAGCGGCATGGGCCTCGGCGGATTTGGGATTCAGGACCAGCGCCCGTTGGAGCGCAGCCAGGGCGGCATCGACATTATTGAGCCGGAGCTCGATGGCGCCGAAGGCGACCTGGACGGGGGCGCTGTCAATGACCGCCGGGGGCAGCTGTTTGAGGCGTTGCCGGGCGGCTTCAAGTTCCTGGGGATTACTGGCCGCCTCCGCGAGCAGCAGCGGGGCCTCCTCATTCGTGGGCGCGCGGTCGAGGATGAAAAGAGCCCGGGTGCGGGCGCTCTTGAGATCCCCGAACGCCACATCCGAAAGGCCCAGCTTAAGTCGCAGCTCGAGGTTGTCCGGCGACAGTTCGCTGGCCTTCTGCAGGTAGGAACGGGCGAAAACGATCCGCGATTGGTTGAAATAAATTATGCCCAGCCGGCCCAGGGCCGCGGGATTGAGCGGCTCGAGCTGGAGCACATTCTTATATTCAATCTCCGCCTCGTCATACTTGCCGGCGGCGAAATACTTGTCGGCTTTCGCCAGATTCCGCGCCTTCTTGGCCTCTGGGGAGCAACCGGTGCCGGCCAGAACGAGCAACGCTGACAGGACAACGAACAGGCTGGAGCGAAGTAGCTTTTGCATAAGAATTCAGGGGGCGATGGGGGCGGTCCTGCGCGGGCGGCTCTCTGACTTCATGAGGAACCGCAGGAACAGGAAAAGAGGCAGCAAGGACAGGACGAAAAAGATCGGGCCGCCATGCCGGTGGATGTAGGAATCGATCATCTCCGGCCCGATATGCACGCAAAGTTCCCCGATGACAAAAACCCGGAAGCCGTTGCGGAAAATGGCCAGGGGGAAGACCGCCAGGGCAAGCAGCGCCCGTTTCCAACCCGAATTCAGGAAGAAATACCCCGCCACCAGGCTGGTGATGAAAAGGGCGAGCGTCGAATGAATGCCGCTGCACTCCGGGGCGACCATGAGTTTCATGCCGGGTAGTTGGAAAAAAGTATCATCCCGGAACACGGTGGTTCCCCCCAGCCGGAAAAACAGATAGGCGGCGGACGCCGAGGTATGCTGGAGTTTCGTCCCGATCCATTCGGTCACGGAGGTCGGAAACGGCGCCATGAACACGAGAAAACCGAGGGGGAACGTGATTGCCCGGAGAGTCTGTCGGCCCAGGAACAGCATGCAGACACCGGCGAAGAGCAGAACGAAAGCCAGAATGGTCAGGGCCAGGGCGTCTTCGGGGTCCAGCGTCGAGGTGAATCTGCCAGCCAGCAGCGCGAGGCCGGCGACGAGGGGAAGGATGGCTAGCCGGTGATCGGGACGCGAGCGGGGCGGCAGCGAGTGGCGCTTCATCCACACCAAATACAGGCTGATGAATGGCACAAGAATGGTATGGGAGTAGAGCTCACTCTGGAGGGCGAACTGCACCAGGTGATAGAGCGGCACACTGAAGCCGGCGACGAGAACTGCGACCGCCACGTAAAAGTTGCGCATGCTTCCCGAAGGATCAGGAGACGCCGTGCTCAATTCCGGGTCGGGCAGGGATGTTCTGGTCTCCAAGGATTCGTTCATGGGGCGCGGATCAGCCGGCAGCCTAATGTAGCCCGCAGGCGAACGGCCAGTGCTATTTGTTCCCCGACGGTGGATTGAGGGTCGAAGGCCCTGCGGCACCGGGCGGGTTAAAACCGGAAGCCGAGCTGTGCACCGATCTGGTGGCTGGAAAATCCATACGCCTGCACGTTGGAGGAATTGCGGCTGGCTTGATAAAAGACGGCGATGGTCACGTGGCGCAGCAGTGTCGTGCTGAGATTGAAACTGTAGGCCCGGTAGGCGTCATCGCGTTGGTCGATGACACTGCTGGAGGTGAAATCGACGGTGGTCAGCTGGCCTGGGTTGCCATTGGCATCCGTGACGTCCGTCACGGTGATGTCGGGGATCAGAACCTGCTGGGTGGCTTCGTAGTGGGTCTTCCCGCCCGAGAGATCCGCGCTCAGGACAAAATGCTGCAGCAGGCGCTGGCTTAAGGCGATGCTCCAGCTCTGGGTTTGGGTGACGGCGCCTGCGAAATATGAAACGGACACGCCGCGGCCGCCGGTGAAACTCAGGGTGGTAGTCTTGAAAGGTTGATAGTTAAGCGAGGCGTTCATGGTGGGACTCTTCAACGACCGGCCGCCGTGACCGAGGAAGGTCCGGGATTCCCGGCCTCCATCAAGCGAAAGCGAGAGCTTGTCGGTCGCCTGCAACGTGATCCTGGCCCCGGGCCGGAGGAAGTAGCTGTCGGAGGAATGGTAGACCTGAACGTAACCGGCCCCGGCGCCGAGGGCGAGGTTCAGCCGGGACGAGACCCGGTAATCCAGCCAGTTTTGCGTGGACCAGACAAACGAATCGGGGGCTGCCTCGACAAACTGGAGGTCCTGCGAATTGCTCGAATCCAGCCGGAGTCGGTCGGTGAAGCGATAGCCCACGCTCAGGCTTGTGGTGGACGATTGCGTCTTGGTCTGCCGGGCGGTCTCGATCAAGGTATTGGAAGACTTCGCATAACCTTGGGCGAACTGCAGGCTCCAATCCTGCGAGGTGAAAGCGCCCGCCAATCTGAACGAATGGTTGAGCGAATTATGGAACTCGCGATTGGTGTAAATCACCCAGGACGGGGAGTAGTCCATGGTCCAGTGCGAGCCGATATCCAGCAGGAAGCTGGGCGAAAACGTATTGATGTAGCTGTTGGCGGGATGCCCGGGTTGCGTCAGGATGCCATCACTATAGCTGAAACGATCGATGACGGACGGGCGGAATTCAACCGAGCCCCATTTAAACGGCGACGGCTGCAACGACAGGTTTTCTGCCGCTGCCGGAGCGAGGCTCGACTGGTTTCCCGCGGCGGTGCGCGTGACGGCGGGTTGGAGCGGAGCGCTGGCTCCTTGGGCAATGACGGGCTGGGCCTCGGCGGTCAGTGCTCCGATCAGGACGGCGAGCCCACCGAGAAACTGGCGCAGGGGCGTGGAGCGCTCACTCGGGACTGAGGGGGGCGCGCCGGTTGGGTTCATGGTGGGGGGACCGTGTGGGAAAATGAGAGGCTCCGCAATGCATTAGGGAGTGTTTTCAAACCACCAGATCGGACCACCCTGTCGTTTGGGACCCGTGACCGGATCGATCCGAGGGCAGGTCACCGCGGATTGCCAGGCACGCAATTGCCCGGGTTTACGGTCACGGCGGAGGAGGGGAGTTGGAGAGTCTTCCAGAGTTCAGCAACAGTTCGAACAAGTATCCCACGGTTTCCTTGAGGAAATCCTCGGCCCGCTCGCTCGAGTTCCACCAGGGACCAGGCGGATAGCTTGGTGGTTTCCACGCGATGCAGCCTACGCTGGTGCTGGACGGCAGGACCTTGGCAAGCACCAGCCGGCTGCGCCGGGCATGGGCGCCCAAGGTGAACAAATTGACGGCGTGGGGCCTCACTCCCCGGGCATCGAGTATCCGGCGGACGGCCAAGGCCGCTTGAAAGGTTCGCTGGCTCTCCGTGTCCGTCGCCGGAGCCTCAATTACCCGGTCGGGCGGCACGCCCGCGCGCAGCAGGATCTCGCGCGCCTCAGTCGCGTAGTTCCAGCGTTGCGGGCCCCAGCGGTAGCTAAATTGCGCGCCGGCGGTTACGATATAACGGTAGCCGCCCTGCTCGAATTCCAGCTTGGCCGCCTTGATGCCGTCGATGCCGATCCAACCTTCGACGACGAGCACGTCCGGCGGCTGCCGGTCCGTCAGGGAGAGAAAGGCTTCACCCCGGAACCACCAGAGAAGAATGGGCAAGGCGGCCAGGGCGAAGAGCCAGGACCAGACCGGCCAGGTCGGCCACCAGATCGTGCGGCGGCGGAAAAAACGGGGAGGCAAGGGGCTGGGAGGCAAGAGGGGACGGGCTAAGCCAATCATACATGTAGCCCCGGCCGCAAAAGCGTTTTTTCCATGGCGGTAAGAAACAGGGCTGTAGCCGGGGTCGCTGACCCCGGTGACCGGCCTCAGCGCGGCCGGCTACAATAAGGGCGCTGATTCATGGGAGTCGCCCCGGCGCCGGTTCCGGTCTGTCTGGCTTGGGACGTAACCCATTCAAGCCTTCCAGACTTGGCCGGGCTTGGTTTTGATGGCGTTCATCGCATTGCGACTGTCCACGATGCAGGGCGCCCAGTCAGCCAGTTCCTGGTAGTTGACGGATGCGTGATTCG
>JAQGPE010000211.1 GCA_028293225.1 Akkermansiaceae bacterium
CCGAGAAGGCCGGGTTGGCGTAGGTGATCCTGCCGGTGGCGCCGACGACGGCGAGGCCGTTCGGGACGGACTCCATCACGTGCTGGGCGAAGCGCCGCTGACGCTCGATTTCCAGGCGGGCGCGGAAGCTGGCGTCGATATTGAGGATCGTGCCGACCACGCGGGCGGGGTTGCCGTTGGCGTCGACTTCCACGACGCGGCCGCGGAGCATGTACCAGCGGTAGTGGCGGGCGCTGTCGCACAGGCGGATTTCCGCTTCGAAGGAATTCCGCATCCGGCCGGCCGGGTGTTTCACCAGGTGGAGGAGATGGCGCCGCTCCGCCGGGTGGATGCGCCGCCACAAGTGGCTGAGCGTATCGAGATCCGGGGTCTCCAGCACGGAGGAGACACGCGGTCCGAGGCTGAGCTTGCGAAGGCCCGGCGACCACTCCCAGGTATCCAGTTCCGCGGCGTTCATGGCGTCGGAAAGGCGCTCCGACAGGGAGTCCACGCGGCGGTTCTTTTCCGAGGAAATGATGTGGAAGCTGAGCAGGGCGAGCAGCAGGCAGCTGGCGGAAAAGGTCACGCCCATGGCGGCGAGGCGGCGGGCGGCCATCGGTTTCACCCACTCCGACGAGGGATAGTCGACCCCGATCACCGCCACCGGCTTGGGATTTCCCGAAGCGTAGATGGGGATGATGGCGGTGTACCAAGTGCCGTAGTCGTCGTGGTCGGGGCCGTTGAAATCCGGCTTTCCATTCATGGCCGCGTACCACTTGGCTCGTTTCAGCGGCCCCTTTTCGACCACTTCGCCGGGCGGCGAGAATTCGCTCGATTCCAGCGGTTCGGCATCGACCAGGTAAATCAACTCCTCACGGCGAACACCGGCGATGTAGACGAAGCGGGTCTCCGGCAGGGCGGCGCGGATCTGCAGCAGCTTCGGGCGGAGGGCGAGGTAGGAGGGCTCGGTGATTTCCTCCGGTTCGCCGCGGAGTTGCTCGATTTCCTTGCCGTCGAGGGTGGAGGCGCCGAGGCGGATCGCGCTGAGCAGGGTAGCGGTTTGTTCACTTTCGGCCTGATTGCCGAGCCAGTGGGTCAGCCAGGCGCCGTAGCTGACGGTCACCAGGAAGCCGACGGCGATGAAGATGCTGCCGGAGCCGCCCTTGCGAAGGGGGTTGTCGTCATCCCGGCTTTTGATCGACCAGACGAGAAAGGCGATGACGACCGAGTCGATGGCGGCGGCCACCACGGCCGAGAGCAGCCAGATGCGCTTCGCCTCCAGGCCGAGGCCGTCGACATCGAAGATCGTGCTGATCGTGCCGGGGAGATACTCGACCACGGTGACCAGCATGAAGGCGAGGCCGACGCCAATACGGGCGACCACCCTGGTCTGACGCTCGGAAGCCGGGCGGCTCCAGAGATGGCTGGCGATCCTGAGGCCGCCGATGAAGGCAGCGGCGCTGCCGGTGATGAGGAAGATGGGGAGTTGCTCACCGCGGAAATGGATCGGGCGCCACCCGGTGACCAGGGCGAGAGTGAAGACCGTGAGGACCAGCAGCCACTTCACTGGAGCCGGCCAGAAGGTGTGTTTCTTCGCAGGTTCGACCGCAAAGGCGGTGAGACTGGCGGCGGCAATGGCCCCGAGAGCGATCCGGACGACTGAGATGACGGGATGGGTGCCCGAGGCGAAATCGGCGAGATCGACCCACCCCATGGACCCGAGGGAAATCAAGCCGACGACCAGGAAGGTCCAGACCGAGCGTCCCTTTTCCTCACGGGAATGGAAGACCGCGCCCAAGGACGCGGCCAAGAGGAACAACCCGATTGCAAAAATGAGGTAATCCATCGGCTCGCAAAAGCGGGCTACACCCGGGAACGCACCCCCGGCCTTGGGCAGTGGCACAAGGCTAGAGAGAGCAGAGGAGTCCAACAGGCGGGACGTTGATTGTCAATTTTTTCAAAGCTTCCGAGAAGGTTGAATGAGGTGCGGGAAGGCTTGCTGGAACTGTGGTTGCACGGAAGATTGACCGACAACAGGTGAACTATTAATGTTCCCGAAATTCTAACTCTCCCAAGTGACCGACCATTCGCCAGCAGCGCAAGAAGCCGAAGGGCAGTCCGAAAACAGCCCGGCGAGTTTTTCGCCTCTTCTGCTCCGCGAATTGCCCGATGACCCGTCGGGATACCCGATGTCCATCGGACAGATCGGCATGCTTGCAGCAAGCGCCCACCACCCGGGCTGCGGCATCTACGTCGAGCAGGTTTTGGTACGTTTCAGCGGGAAACCGGATCCGGAGATCATCCGGTCCGCCTGGCTCGCAACGGTCGATGCGGTGCCCGCCCTGAGAGCGCGTCTGGGAGCTGATAACTCGGGCTACCCCCGGTTGTTTTTAGAAAAGAGCGCGAAGGTCGATTGGAAGACCGATTTCACCGAAGATCCCGACTGGCTCAAGAGCGAACGGAAGAGCAACTTCAAAGATCCAGCCCTCCCCTCGCGCTGTTGCTACCGCCCCCAGTCAGGGGAATGGCTGTGGAGTTTTCATCACTCGATGATGGATGGCCGCTCGATTGTCATCGTTCTTAAAAACTTCCTTCTCCGCCTCGCGGGCCAGCCTGCAGCCACCAACCCCATCTGGTGCGGCGGGCTGGCGGTCGACCGGTCCGTTTCGCAACATGCCAGGGAGATATGGTCGTCGATCGCGAAGCCGGAAGAAGACGAAATCGAGCCGCTGGCATGGGACGGCGTTCCGGGGGCCGGAGGAGTGCCCCGGTATCAGCGGCTGCCCATTCCAAAGGCGGTTCTGGAAGCCTTGAAGAAGGTGTCCTCGGAGCTGGATACCACGACGCACAACATCCTTCAGTGGGCCTGGGGATTCACCATTGGCCGGGTCTTTGCGCGGAAAAATCCCGTGGTCGGTGTGGTCAGATCCGGCCACTGGGCGGTGGAGGGCCGCAAGGAGGCCGCAGGCTATCTGATGTCGACCCTGCCGGTGCCGATTTCCTACGAGCCTGAGATCACTTTGGGCGCGGC
>JAQGPE010000242.1 GCA_028293225.1 Akkermansiaceae bacterium
TCACCGCTCCGGATGCGCTGCAACGCCAGGTGGTGGAGCTGGCGGCGAAGTATGAGATCCCGATCCATCTGCTGACGGCGATCATCGACGGCTGCAAAATGGACCTGCGGCCGCAGCGGTTCGGGACCTGGAACGATCTTTCCGACTACACCTGGAAGGTGGCCTGCGCGGTCGGGCTGGCCTCGCTGCGGGTGTTCGGCGCGACCGACCCGGCGTCGGAGCGCTATGCGGTGGCGCTGGGCCATGCGCTGCAGCTCACCAACATCCTGCGGGATGTGGGCGAGGATCTGGCGAACGGGGTGAGAATCTACCTGCCGCTGGCGGACATGGCGCGCTTTCAATACACCGAGCGCGACCTGATCGGCCGGGTGCATGACGGCCGTTTCATGGCGATGATGGCGTATCAGGCTGACCGGGCGCTGTCTTTCTACCGGGAGGCGATGACCGAGATGCCGAAATCCGACGCGCGGGCGCTGGTGCCGGCGGAAATCATGCGGGAAATCTACCAAACGCTGCTGGGCCGGATGCGAAAGGACGGATTCCGGGTGTTCGACCGGCGCTACGCCTTGTCAAAGGCGCGGAAGATGGCGATTTTCTCAAAACATCTTTTGCGGCTCGGAATCGCTGCTTGAATATTCCCCGCCGGTCTCCCGTCCGATCCCTGATCTTTATGAAGTTCCACGCCATCGTCCTCCTGCCGCTCGGCCTGTTGCTGAGTTCGTGCTTCAGCGACCCCTACGCCCAGCAGCAGCCGCCGATGAACCAGAATGGCCAGCCCTACTACCCGTATGGCCAGAACAGCGGCTACCAGTCGCCACGGCCGCCGCAGTATGACGGCTACCAGACGGAGCAGGGCAGCTACGAACAGGTGCCGCAGCAGGGCGGTCCGCGGCCGCAAAACACCGCGCCGCCGCTGGACAGCACCGGCCGGCCGATCCCGCCGAGCTACGATCCTGAAGAAGGTGGCAGCGCTCCGGCCCCGGCGCCCACTCCTTCACGTCCGACCTACCCGACCGCGCAGACGACCGACAAGCCGGGCAACGTGATCAGCCCGTATCCTCCTTACAACGTGATCGACGTGAGCGAGATCAAGAGCGGTCACCTGGCGAAGGACCCCTCGACGGGCAAGACCTTCCGGGTGCCTTAACCAGGCGGAGGAGCGACCGGACGGAATCCGGCGAGTCTTTTTTTCAAGGCCGGCGCTCAGGGATGATGATCCCCGGCGTCGGCCTTTTTGACGAGGCGCTGGAGGAGTTCGGTCTGGAACTGCTGGATTTCCAGGAGGCGTTCCGACTGGTGGACGAGGAGGTGGTCCATTTTTTCGTGCAGGTGGCGGATTTCCAGCTCGGCCTTCAGGTTGATCTGGTAGTCGCGCATGGCGTTGCGGCGGTCGCGCGCTTCGCCGCGGTTTTGGCTCATCATGATGACCGGGGCCTGGAGGGCGGCGATGCAGGAGAGCAGGAGATTGAGGAAGATGAAGGGATAGGGGTCGGCGTCGCTGCCGTGGTAGAGGTGCAGGCAGTTGGCCAGGACCCAGAGGCCGAGGAAGGTGATGAAGGAGAGGATGAAGGTCCAGCTGCCGCCGAAGCTGGCGATGCGGTCGGCCAGGCGGTCGCCGAAGCTGGCGGCGCGGGCTTCGGCTTCCTCGTCATTCGGGCGCTCGGCGAGGAGTTCGTGGTTGCGGAGGCTTTCGATGACCTCGCGCTCGCTGTCGGTGACTTCGCCGATTTCGTTTGGGAGGGATTCCTCGATGTACTCGGCGCGGAGGTTGTCGAGGGAGGTGCGGGAGACGATGTCGCCGTCCGCTACGCCGGGGTGCTTGCGGCGGAGGTAGGCGAGGAGGGAGGGACGCAGGGAGACGACGGGGACCGCCTCAAGGTCGTCGACGAGGTTGCCACTGATTGCGCATGTTTTGGCCACGGGTGTTTGTCGGCGCGAATGGGCCGGCGATCAAGAGCGGGCTGAGCGCCAGCGGTCGATGGCGAGGCGGATGCCGGCGGCCTTGTGGAGGGTTTCCTCGTATTCCTTTTGCGGTCCGGAGTCGGCGACGATGCCGGCGCCGACGTGGTAGGTGAGCGTTTCGCCGTCGCGGACGAGGGTGCGGATGGCGATGTTGAACTGGCTTTCGCCGTGATAGCCGAGGTAGCCGATGGCTCCGCAGTAGACGCCGCGGGGGACGGTCTCCAGGGTGGCGATGATTTCCATGGCGCGCTTTTTCGGGGCGCCGGTGATGCTGCCGCCGGGGAAGCAGGCGGCGAGGGCGGTGAGGTGATCGATTTCCGGACGGAGGCTGCCGCGGATGGTGGAGACGAGGTGGTGGACCTGGCCGAGGGATTCGAGCTGGAGCATTTCCGCGACCGCGACGGAGCCGAATTCGCAGACTTGGCCGAGGTCGTTGCGGAGCAGGTCGGTGATCATGACCAGCTCGGCGATTTCCTTGGCGGAGGTTTGGAGCTGGTGGGCGGAGCGGCGGTCGGCGGCGGGGTCGGCGAAGCGGGGGCGGGTGCCCTTGATCGGGCGGGTCTCGATGGCGCGGCCGGAGAGGCGCAGGAAGGTTTCCGGCGAGGAGGAGAGGATTTCGCGGCCGCCGAGGGCGAGGTAGGCGGCGACGGGGGCGGGGGAGGATTCGCGCAGGGACTCGTAGAGGGGGAAGAGGGAGCCGCCGGTGACGGGGGCGGTGAAGGCCTGGGAGAGATTGACCTGATAGATGTCGCCGGCGGCGATCCACTGCTGGGCGCGCTGGACGGCGTGGAGGAAATCCGGCGGGCGGGAGAGCGGGGTGAATGCGCCGATGGCGGCGGTGTCCGGGGCGGGTGGGCGGATTTCCGCGGAGAGGCTGCCGGTCTCGTGCCAGCGGGCGGCGGCGTGGTCGTAGACGAGCATTTCCGGGTAGTCGCCGAAGACGAAATCGCCGAGGTAGCCGACGCTGCCGCAGAGGCCGCCGAGCGGGAAGCCGGGGCCGGGCGGGGAAGCGGAGGAGGAGCCGGCGGCGAGGGCCCCGGCGAGGGTGGCACGGTCGTCCGGCGAGTGGATGGAGCCGCGGAACAGGCGGCGCGGGCGGGCGGCGATGATCGAAAACGGGGTGCCGTAGCCGGAGGGGAGATGGCCGGCGGTGTCGAAGAATGCGAGGCCCGGCAGGTGGGCAAGGGCGGCCGCGACCTCAACGGGCGTCAGGCCGGCCGGCCGGAGAGTGCGAGTGGCGGTGGCATCCACGCGGGGAGCGTGGCGGGCTGGCGCGGGCGAATCCAAGCGTAATTTCCCGGGGCAGGATCGGCGTCTGATAGAGACTTGTGTCTTGATACGGTGAAAACGTTCCCTAGCGTTCGCGCATGGCTCATGTCACGCACTCGGGAAATGCTCCCCTTGCCTTCAAGCTTTCTTGCTGGGGGTTGGGGATGATTGCGTTCACGCAGGTGATGGTGGCGGGCGTTGGCCTGGCGGGTCGCATTCACCAGGCGCAGCAGGTACAGGTGGTGGAGAAGGTCGTCACGAAAGTGGTGACGGTGTCCGCCCCGGCTCCGGCGAACACGCAGGTGGTGGTGCATGCGGTGCCGCCGGGTGCGGCTCTGCCCCCTCCCCTACCGCCTGAAGCGCCGCTGCCGCCGGCGCGGGCGATTTCGACCCCGCCGATCGCCGATCCGCAGGTGGAGCGGCTGGTGATGGAGGCGCGCAAGGCCCGGATCGCCGGGGATATGGGGGCCGCGATCCTGAAGCTGGAGGAAGCGCGCGACCGGGCGCCGCACGAGCCGAACACTCTTTTTGAGATCGGCCAGGTTTTCGAAGACATGGCGGTGGCCGATCCGCGCGATTCGTATCGGGCCGAATCGGCGGCGGACGCCTATCAGGAGGTCTACAAGCTGGGCGTGACCGGGGCGGGCTCGCTCTATGAAATGGCGGCGCGCAAGCTGCGGGACGGGATCGAGCTGCCGGATGCGATGCGCGGGCAGCTGTCCCTGGGGCCGCCGCGTATTTTCCGCGATAACGATTACCAGGAGGGTGAGCGGGTGGTCATCACCGTGCCGATCCGCAGCGCTCCGGGCGCCGTCATTTCGACCAAGGATATCGAACTGCTCGTCTATCCCTTCGACTCGACCACCAAGGACGGCATCCAGCCGGCGGCGACCGATCTCAGCGAAAAGTCGTATGAATTCGTGACGCTGCCCTTTGACTTCGCCACGGGCGAGGAGCTGGTCCAGGTGACCTACATCATCAAAAACCAGAGCGAGCAGCAGATCCACCTCTACGGGAAGCGCA
>JAQGPE010000279.1 GCA_028293225.1 Akkermansiaceae bacterium
AAGTACGGTGACGTAGTAGCTGCCCGCGCTCGATGCGCTGTAGGTGGTGTTGGTTGCGCCGGAGATGGCAGCGCCGTCCTGATACCACTGGTAGGTCAGGGTGCCGGAGGTCGAGGAGGCAACGGTCAGGGTGGTGGTGCCGCTGCTGATGGTGGCGGAAGCGGGCTGGGTCGAGATCACCGGCGGACGCAGGGTGGTGGAGACGGTGGTGGTGCCGTAGGCCGCACCGTAGTCGGCGAGCTTGTCCCGCCAGATGCCGTGGTCATGGACGCTGCTCATGTCGTAGACGCCGGTCTGGACGCTGAACTCGATCCAGAGGCGCGGGCCATCGACCCGGAAGTAGTTGGCGTTCTGGGCGAGCGTGGTGCTGGATCCGGAGTAGCCGATGTAGGTCTCCGCAAGCGCCTGGGGGCTGGTGTAGATGGCGAGCAGCTCGGAGGTTTCCGAGGTCGTCCGGGTATTCACCCAGGTCTGGATGTAGCTCAGAACCAGGGCCTGCTGAGCAGAGGTCAGGGCGCTGTAAAGCTGGCCGCGGCCGGTGGTGGGGTAGACCTTGGGCTGGGTGGTGTCGTGCGCGCTGGTGGCGCCGGGGCCGGAGCCGTTCGGGCCGAAGACCACATCGCTGAAGGTGCCGCTGAGCAGGGCCGAGGTCGTGAGCGTCGGGCGGAGCTGGGTCAGCAAGGTGCGCTGGGTGCCGAGCGGGGCATAGGTGCCGGTGGTGTCGGTCCAGGAGTTTGGCTCGGTACCCGCGAACATGGGCGTGCAGCTCGCATAGGTGCCGTTATAGGTGATATTGTAGGCAATGTGATGACCGCAGAGTTGCAGGGTCCATGCGGAGGTGGTGGACGGGGTGCCGATGAAGGCGATGAAGTATTTTCCGTAGCCCCATGCGCTGCTTTTGGAGCCCTTGGCATTCGTGACTTCGCCGCTGATGTAGCGGTCGGCGGCGCGGATGTCGTCGAAGAGTTTCTTGCCGGTGGTGCCGAGAGCAGCCGTGGCGACATCGAGCGCGGCAGTCTGCTGGGCGGTGGTGAGATTGCCGAGCATGAGGCCATTTCGGGTCGCGCCGCTGAAGCTGGTGGCCACGGGGATGTTTGACCAGACCTCGGCGTTCGTCAGGCTGAAGTTGTACTGGCAGGAGGTGTTCAGAGCGGAAGAAGTCGAGGAGTCGATGGCCGTCTTCTGCGTGGTGCTGAGCGTGGCGAGGAAGGCATTGGCCGCATCGACCACCGCCTGGGTATTGGCGGTGTCCGCCAGTGTGCGGCCGGGAAAGAGCGAGCCCACGAAGGCCAGAGCGGCGCAGAGCAGGGATCGGATGGGTGGATGAGTTTTCATGAGGCGGGATTTCGAGTCGTGCCGATCTAGCCACCGAATCACCGCCATGTCGTGTTAAGGAGTGTTAACGGAGCATGCTTCGGATTGTCGTCGCCGGGGGATGTCCTATGGTGGCAGGCATGGCGAAAAGCAGGCTGGCGGCGGGGAGGGAGTGGGCGTTTCTGGGCCTGCTGCTGGCGCTGTGCGCGGTGCTCGCGGTGCTGCAGTTCCGCTGGACGGGCGAGCTGGCGGAGGCGGAGATTGCGCGGCTGGGAGGGAAGGAAAAGGAACTGGCGGAGGACTTCTGCGCGCGTTTCGACCGGGAGCTGGGGGTGTCCTGCGCGGAGTTGGTGCCGGAATCCGGGACGCTGGATGCCGCGGGGATCACGGCACGAATCCAGCGCTGGCGTGGGGGCGGACCGCGGCCGGTTTTTGGGCGGATCGCCCTTGCGATGCCGGGCGCGGGCGGGGCGACGCTGACCGGATTTTCTCCCGTGGACGGGCGGCAAGTGGCCATGACGTGGCCGGAGGAATGGGCCGGGCTGCGGAGCAACCTGGAGTTGAAAGCGAAAGGCGGATCTCCGCCCTACACGGATCGCACCGGGATGCTGATCGAATTTCCGATCCACTCGTCGCGCGGTGAGGGTGGGCCGCCGGCGGGCGAGCGTGGCCCGCGCGGACCGAGGCCGCCCGATCGCGGGCGGCGGCAAGATCCGGATGACGGCGGAGATGGCCCGGGCGGGCCGCCTCCACCTGAGTCTGGCGGAGGAGCCGGTGGCGGGCCGGGAGGTCGCGGTGGCGCGGAAGCGGGCTGGGTGATCCTGGAACTCGACAGCGACTATCTGCATCGTACCTGGTTGCCGGAGTTGATCGGGCAGACGCTGAATCCCCCGGGCCTTGAGATTCACCACGCGCGGGTTCTCCAAGATGGCGCGGTCCTTTTCGAGAGCGGCCCTGCCCTGGGTGCGAGCGGAGCGGTGCAGAAGTTTCCTTTCAACCTGCAGGGCCGGGGTGCGGGAGCGGGCAGGGACTCCGCGCCGCACAGTGCGCAGTGGGTGCTGGAGACCGCGCGAGTGCCCGGTCTGTTGGAGCGGACCGTGGCGGCGTCGCGGCTGCGGAATCTGGCGCTGGCGATCGGGGTGATGGGCCTGATCCTGGCGGCAGGCGTGCTGCTGGTGCGGCAGACGCGGCGGGCGCGGATGCTGGCGCAGGCGCAGATGGATTTCGTGGCCAATGTTTCCCATGAACTGCGCACGCCACTGACGGTGATTCGCGGGGCTGCGCACAATTTGAAGCGGGGAATCGTGAAGGATGCCGCGGGGGTGGAGCGTTACGCCGGGATGATCCTGCAGCATACGGACCAGCTCAATGAGATGGTGCAGCAGGTGCTGGATTTCTCCTCCTCGACGGGAAAACTGATGCTGAGCCATCAGCCGGTGGCGCTGGAGCCGCTGCTGCGTGAGGCACTGGCGAATACCACGGGGGAATGTACGGCCTGCGTCGTGGAGGTGGAGATCGCTGCCAATCTGCCGTTGATCCAGGGCGATGGAGCGGCCCTGCGGCGGGCTTTCCAGAACCTGCTGGTGAATGCGGCCAAGCACGGTGGCAGTGGGCGGTGGATTGGGCTGACGGCAGGGGCGGGAGAGGATGGCTCCGTGGAGGTGAGAGTGGCGGATCGCGGTCCGGGGATTCCGAAGGGCGAACAAGCGGAGATTTTCAACGCCTTCTACCGCGGTGCGGCGGCGCGGGCGGGGCAGGTGCGGGGCAGTGGACTGGGTCTCGGGCTGGTGAGAGAGATTGTCACGGGGCACGGTGGCAGCATTTCGGTTTGCAGCGGGGAGGGGAGCGGTGCCACGTTTGTGGTGCGTCTGCCGTTGGTGGAGGCGTCCGGGAATGAAAGCGCGGCTGCTACTGGTGGAGGATGAGCAGGGCATCGTCGAGGTGCTCGGCGATCTGCTGCGCTCGCAAGGGCACGAGGTCGACAGCTCGGGTGACGGAAGGACCGCTCTGCAGATGAGCGGCGAAACAGGCTACGATGTGCTGATCCTGGACGTGATGCTGCCCGGTGGCATGTCGGGCTACGAGATCTGCCATGCGGTGCGCGAGCGCGGCTACGATGGCGGCATCCTGATGCTGACGGCGCGCGGCCAGGTGCAGGACCGGGTGACCGGACTGAAGACCGGCGCGGATGACTATCTGGTGAAGCCTTTCGATCCCGATGAGTTGCTGGCCCGGGTGGAGGCGCTGTTGCGGCGGGTGCACAAGGCGGACCTGACGCCGGTGATGTGCGTGAAGTTCGGCGAAGTCACCGCGGATTTCTCACGGGGTGAATTTTCACGGAGTGGACAGCCGCTGAGCCTTTCCGCGAAGGAGAGCGAACTGCTGCGGCTGCTGGTGAACCATCGCGGTCAGACCGTCAGCCGGGAGGCGATCCTGAAACAGGTGTGGAAGGAACAACCGTTCATCACGCCGCGGACCGTCGATGTCCACATCGCATGGCTGCGGCAGAAGATCGAGGATAAGGCCGAGACGCCGCGCTTCCTCCAGACGGTGCGGGGCGAGGGCTACCGTTTCAGTTTGTGATGCTGGGTTCGGGTTCCTTTGAATAGGACCTGTAGATTTCCAGATCGGTCATGCTTTGAATTTCCGACCAAACTTGGTGACAGGATTTCAGCACCCATACTCCGACCGCCACGAAAAGTGGCCAGTGCAACAGGTGGCCTTGTTGGAGCCATTCAAGAACCCGATTGAAGGTGTCGAAAGCGTAGAGGGGCACGAAGATGATCAGGGAGGATGTCGTGCAGCTCCAGAGGTAGTCGAGGCCGACAGCCGTGACGGATCGCTTGGGGGCCGCACTGACTGGTTCAGGTGACGGCCGCAGGGGGCGGACCTGAAGCGCGACGGTGCCGAGGAAGAGCGGCAGCACCGAGAAGAGGTGCCCTCCGGCACCGGAAATCACGGCGGCAGCAATCAGGAGGAAGCCGCTCATGGCAACGGCCATCGCCCATCTGCGGAGCTTTTTGAACCGGGTCTCCATGGCGGCAGTATGACCGATGGCCGTTGTCCGGAAAGGCCGAACTCGGTCGTGTCATCGTCGTCACTTTTCTTCCGGAGTGAGGGCTATCGCTTCAGGCGCCCGCATGCCCTCCGGCTAAGAGAGCAGTCCCGCGATCGCCCTGACCCCGCGGCGGAGTTCCGGGTGGCTGAGCGCGGCGAAGCCGATCTGGAGGCCGTCGCGGCGCTTCCAGCGGATGGCCCAGTTCGAGAGTGGCAGGACCGCGACGCCGCAGCCGTGGGCGGCCTCGGAAAAGGCGGCATCGTCGCGGCCCTCTGCCAGCCAGCCGACGGTCTGGAGGCCGGTCTGCGCGGGCTGAAGCACCAGCCGGTCACCCCAGTGCTTTTCCGTTTCGGTCATCAGGAGGTCGAGGTTTTCCGCATAGACCTGGCGCATGCGGCGGAGGTGGCGGCCGAAGTGACCCTCCGTGATGAAGTCCCAGAGGATCGCCTGCTCCACCATCGGGCCGAAGCGATCGGTCAGGGAGCGGGCGGCCCGCATCGGCTCCACGAGATGCCGCGGCAGCACGAGATAGCCCATGCGCAGGGAAGGGAAGAGCATCTTACTGAAGCTGCCGCTGAAGATGACGTTGCCGTCCGGGGCGAGGCCCTGCATTGCTGCGAGCGGGCGGCCGTCGAAGCGGAACTCCGAGTCGTAGTCGTCTTCAAAGATCCAGCCGCCGGTGGTGCGGGACCACTCCAGCAGCTTCAGGCGCCGGTCGAGCGGCAGGGCGACGCAGAGGGGGAATTTGTTCGCGGGGGTGACGTAGGCCAGCTTGGCGGC
>JAQGPE010000280.1 GCA_028293225.1 Akkermansiaceae bacterium
ACGAGAAAAGCATGACCTCGAAAGGATTCAGCAACCGCTCCTGCTCGACCCAGCCCAGGTCGGTCTGGCCATCGCGCTTCGCGGTATGCGCCTTGGCCAAGGCTTCGAAATCCTCACCGGCCAGCGCCTGCAAACGCCACTCCAGCATCGCGGCGTAGTCCTCCCACGGATCCTCCGTCTGCGGAAAGCGCACCAGGTGCACGACCCGCGCCGCGGGCGGGGTGCGGAAGCGGGCAAGGTTTGCCTGATACCATTCGCGCAGATCCGCCTCCGTCAGCGCCGGTAGCGATCCCCACAGCCTTTGGGTAAAGCGCTCCATCCGCAGCTTGGCGATCGAGTCCTCCTTCAGTTCGCCTTTCCGGGACTCGATCAGCTCCCACGATGCCCCGTGTTCGCGCCACAGCCGCAGCGTTTCTTCGAAGGCCTCGCGGATCTCGGAAGGCATCGGCAGGGGAACGCTCCGCTCGGCCTCCTGCGAAAGGAGGATGCCATCGATCACCTCCTCCTCGGCCAGGAGGCGGAACTCCGGATCGCGCTCGCAGCAGGACACCTGGCTGAGCATTTCCGCTTCAGCCTTCAGCCGGGAAAAGGCCTCTTCGATCAGGCCCGGATCGATGATCTCGCCGTTGACGCGGGGCATGGGATTACGGCTTTTGGGACGACGGGACCTGGAAGCTTTTGGAAATGTTCAGCCGGGAATCCAGGGCCGACTTGTACTGGCTGAGCTGCGCCGGCGTGAGGATGCCCTGGAGCAGACTGATCCGGTTCTTCGCCGTGACCGCCTGCTGCTCCTGCAGCCGCTTCTGCAGGGTGACCGGGTCATCGGCCACACCCGGCTCCGTGAAGGCCGCTCCGGCGTTGTCGATGGTGACGGCGAAATTAGTGCCCATGACCGAGTAGTTCTCCGCCATCAGGTCGTAGCCGGGAGGCCGCGCGTCGTAGGATTTCTTCGCGGTCTCGCGGAGCTTGTCCAGGACCGCCTGACGCTGCTCGGGGGAGAGGTCGGCATTGCCGCCGATGTCGCCGAGCACGGTCTGCGCGTTGTTTTCGATCTCGTTCTGCTTCTTGCGCTCCTTGAACGCGTCGAAGGCCTTGAGCTGCTCGGGGTCGAGCAGCTTTTTCATGCTGTCGTCATACTCCGACTGCGCCAGCGCGGCCTCCTGGAGCAGGTCGGCAGGCGATTTGCCGGAACGGCTCAGATCCTTGAAGCCCAGGTGGAGCTTCTTGCTCAGGTCGGTGAATTCGCGCTCCTGCTCGCTGTTCATGCCGAGCGCCTCGGAAAGGCGCTGGACGCGGGCGAACTCCGCGGACTTTACCATGTCGGCGGTCGACTGCCGCACCTCGGAGCGGATCTCCGTACCCGACCCGTCCGGACGGTCGCCGGCCTTCTTCGGCAGGATCAACTGCGGCCGTTCCCGGTCAGGAATGCCGCCATTGAGACTGGAGCCATCTTTGGCCATCGCAGAGCCACCGGCATCCTGATCGCCAGGACGCCCCGCAGGCTTGACGGCCCAGCCGAGGGCAAAGCCGACCACGGCGGTCACGGCGGCGGGAAAAATTTTCGAGTTCATCATCGTGTGTATTCAGGAAAGCGCCGCCGCAGGGGAAATTCGTCGGTCAGTGGTCAGGCCTCGCGGATCGCCAGAATCGCCGCCGCCATGTCCGGCGCCTTGAAAGTCGACGACCCCGCCACGAAAACATTCGCCCCCGCCTGGCCGCAGATCCCCGCCGTCTTCGCATCGATCCCGCCATCGACCTCGATGTGGAAAGCCAGCCCCAGCTCCTCCCGCCAGCGCGCCGCCGTCTCGATCTTCGGCAGCACCTCCGGCATGAAGGCCTGTCCGCCGAAGCCCGGCACCACCGTCATGCACAGCAGCAGGTCGATCTCGTTCAGGAAAGGCCGCACGTCCTCGATCGGCGTGGCCGGATTCAGCGCCAGCCCCGCCAGACACCCGGCCGCGCGGATCTTCTTCAGCGTATCCGCCACGTCATGCTCGGCCTCCACATGCACCGTGATCAGGTCCGCCCCGGCGGAAACGAAGCGCGGCAGGAAATGGTCCGGCCGCGACACCATCAGGTGCACGTCCAGGAAGATGTCGTTCGTCTCATGCACCGTCTGCACCATCGCCGGGCCAAAGGAGATGTTGTCCACGAAATGCCCGTCCATGATGTCCAGATGCATCCAGTCGGACCCGGCGGTGATGGCACGGGTCACCTCGTCCCGCACGCGGGAGAAGTCGGCGGCGAGCAGGGAAGGGGAAATGACGCGGTCGCGGCAGGTCGGCGGGATCACAGGGCAGAAGATACGGCGCATTCGCCCCCTGCCAAGCACCGGGGATTTTTTTAACCGCGAATGGACGCCAATATGCGCGAATTTGAAGCAGATCTGACTGATCATCAGTGGGTAAGAGCCGTCATCATCTGCCGTCCGGGACCATGAATCCTCCTTTATTCGCGCCAATTCGCGTCCATTCGCGGTTGAAAATCCTCCGTCACGCGCAGCCCGGAAATTCGCATTTGGAACTCCGCCGCCCCCACGCCACCCTTCCTGTCACGTGGACCCCATCTTCGACTTCACCAGTGACGATTTCTTCATGCAGCAGGCCCTGCGCGAAGCTCGCAAAGCCTACGCCGCCACCGAGGTGCCCATCGGCGCCGTCGTGGTGAAGGAGGGCAAGGTCATCTCCCGCGCCTGGAACCAGGTCGAAACCCTCAAGGACGCCACCGCCCACGCCGAAATGCTCGCCCTCACCGCCGCCCAGCACGTCATGGGCGACTGGCGCCTGGAAGGCTGCACCCTCTACGTCACCAAGGAGCCCTGCCCCATGTGCGCCGGCGCCATCGTCCACACCCGCCCCGACCGAGTCGTCTTCGGCTGCCCGGATCCGAAGGGCGGCGGCGCCGGCGGCTGGATCAACCTGCTCGAGGCCAATCCCCCCCTCAACCACCGCTGTGACGTCAGCGCCGGGGTCCTGGGCGATGAATGCCTCAGCCTGATCCAGCACTTCTTCCGCGAAGCCCGCGAAAAAAAGAAAGCCGAGCGCCAGGGCCGCCCCATCATCGACGAGTTCCCGGAGTAATCCGGCGCTTTCTATCACGCGAAAACACCCCGGCAGCCGCAA
>JAQGPE010000305.1 GCA_028293225.1 Akkermansiaceae bacterium
CTGCTGATCGACACCGACAATACCGCGCGCAAACAGGTCGAAGATGAGCGCATGAAGCTCGATCAGCTTTTGAGCGACCAGCAGTTCTACACTCTCTCCCTCATCGAATCGAACATCGACGCACTGATGACCACCGATCCGCTCGGCATCATCACCGACGTCAACAAGCAGATGGAGGCGCTCACCGGCTGCACGCGCGACGAGTTGATCGGGGCGCCCTTCAAGAGCTATTTCACCGATCCGGAGCGGGCCGAAGCAGGCATCAAGCTGGTGCTGGACGAAAAGAAAGTCACCAACTACGAACTCACCGCCCGCGCCCGGGACGGCAAGGAGACGGTAGTGTCGTACAACGCCACCACCTTTTACGATCGCGACCGGAAGCTGCAGGGCGTGTGCGCCGTCGCGCGCGACGTGACGGAGCGCCGACGCTTCGAGCAGGCGCAGCAGGACACCAATGTGGAGCTGGAGAGCGCCAAGTCCGCGGCGGAAAAAGCCAACCTCGCCAAGTCCGACTTCCTTTCGAGCATGAGTCACGAGCTCCGCAGCCCGCTTAATGCCATCCTGGGGTTTGCGCAGCTCATGGAGTCGGCCCAGCCCGTGCCGACCGCGGCCCAGGCCGGGCGCATCCGCCAGATTCTCCAGGCGGGCTGGCATCTCCTGAAGCTGATCAACGAAATTCTCGATCTGGCGGTGATCGAGTCGGGCCAGGTGATGTTGTCGCGCGAATCGGTCTCGCTGGGCGATGTCATGTCCGCCTGCCAGTCGATGATGGAGCCCGAGGCGCAGCAACGGCGCATCCACATGACGTTTCCCCGCTTCGAGAACCCGGTCTTTGTCCGGGCCGATATGACCCGCCTGAAGCAGATTCTCATCAACCTGCTGTCGAACGCGATCAAGTACAACAAGGAGGCGGGAACGGTGGTGGTAAACTGCACCGTGAGCGCGCCGGAGCGCATTCGCATCAGTGTCCGGGATACAGGCGTCGGATTGTCCGCGGAAAAAATGGCGCAGCTCTTCCAGCCCTTCAATCGCCTCGGCCAGGAAGATGGCATCGTGAGTGGCACGGGCATCGGGCTGGTGGTGACGAAGCGGCTGGCCGAATTGATGGACGGCGCCCTCGGGGTGGAGAGCACGCCCGGCGCCGGCAGTGTGTTCTGGTGCGAGCTGACCGCGGCGGCGCCACCCGAATTCGAGGTCGAAAGCGGCGAAACCCATGCCGCCACCCGGCCGCCATCGCCGGCGGGTGCACCGCTGCGTACCGTGCTCTACGTCGAGGACAATCCGGCCAATATGGAGCTGATCGGCCAACTCATCGCGCGTTGTCCCGACCTCCGGATGATCACCGCCGTCAACGGGAGTCTCGGCGTGGAGCTTGCCCGGACCGCCCAGCCGATGGTCATCCTGATGGACATCAATCTGCCGGGCCTCAGCGGGATCAAGGCATTGGCCCTCCTGCGGGAAGACCCGGCCACGGCCGACATTCCGGTCGTGGCGCTGAGTGCGAATGCCATGCCGCGCGACATCGCGAAGGGGCTGGAGGCGGGATTTTTCCGCTACCTCACCAAGCCCATCAAGGTCGCGGAGTTCATGGACACGCTCAACCTGGCATTGGAGTTCGCGGAAAAAGCGGCGGCGCGACGTTCCGGCGGTGGACCATCCGCATGATGAAGTCGCCGGACAACCTCAAGGCCAGCATCCTGATCGTGGACGATCAGGAGGCCAATGTCGTGCTGCTCGAGCAAATGCTGCGCGACGCCGGCTATGTCACCATTGCGTCCACGAGGGATCCGCACGCCGTCTGCGATCTGCATCGCCGGAATCGCTACGATTTGATCCTGCTCGATCTGCAAATGCCGGGCATGGATGGCTTCCAGGTGATGGAGGGCCTGAAGGAGGTCGAAACCGACGGCTATCTTCCGGTTCTCGTGGTGACCGCCCAGCCGGGGCACAAACTGCGCGCGCTGAAAGCCGGCGCGAAGGATTTCGTCAGCAAGCCCTTCGATCTCGGGGAGGTCCTGATGCGCGTTTACAACATGGTGGAAGTCCGCCTGCTGTACCGGGAAAACCAGCGGCTTTATCAGAAAGTCCTCGCGGAGCAAAAGGTGTCCAAGCAACTGCTCCTCATCTTTCGCTCCGGCCCGGACGCGGTGAGCATCAACACCGTCGAGGGCGGCCGGATTATCGACGCCAACGAGCAGCACTGCAAATTCGTGGGTTTTTCCCGCGAAGAGATCGTCGGGCGGAGCGACGCGGATTTGCAGCTGTGGGCCAATCCCGGCGATCGAAAACCGGTGATGCAGCGCCTGCTCAAGGAAGGCGCCATGCATGGCATCGAGTCCAAACTCCGGCGCCGGACGGGCGAGGTGCGCGATGTATTGGCTTCATTCGAACTGATCGAACTGGCCGGGGAGCACGAGCCCGTCCTGATCTCCATGTTCACCGACATCACGGAGCGCAAGCAGCACGCCCTGCAGCACACCACCGAATTGGAGGCGGCCAACAAGGAGTTGGAAGCCTTCTCCTACTCGGTCTCGCACGATCTGCGGGCGCCCTTGCGGGCGATGGATGGATTTTCGCAAACCGTGTTGGAGAGTTACGGCTCGCAGTTGCCGGAGGACGGCCGGCGGGCCTTGCGGATCATTCGGGAGGCCGCGCAGAAGATGGGCGTACTC
>JAQGPE010000326.1 GCA_028293225.1 Akkermansiaceae bacterium
TGCTTGGAGTCAAAGCTCTGCGGTGTGCAGCGGCTGCTGCAGCCATACGAAGCGCTCTGGTACCGCCGGCCGCTCGATTTGGCCCCGGTGGCCGGTCAGCGGACCATGCTGAATTTCGAAGCCGTCGATTACCGCACCAAAGTATGGGTCAACGGCCAGGAAGTCGGCACGCACACCGGCGGCAACCTCCCCTTCAGCTTCGACATCACCGACGCGCTGAAACCTTCCGGCAATGAGCTGGTCATGCGCGTCGAGGACGACACCGAAGCCTATCAGCAGAACGGCAAGCAGCGCATCAAAGCTGAAGGCATCTTCTACACCCGCGTCTCCGGGATCTGGCAGACGGTGTGGACCGAGCAGGTGGCTCCACGTCATATCACCAATCTGGCGATTACCACCGACATCGCGACCGGCGGCATTTCCATCAAGCCAACCCTCGCGGGTGCGGAAAGCGCCGGTGAGACCCTGGAAGCCCAAGCTCTGGATGGCGGCAAGGTCGTTGCCGAAGCGAAGGGCACGCTCGATCTGAAAGTGCCGAACGCCAAGCTGTGGTCGCCGAAGAGCCCGTCTCTCTACGATCTGAAGATCGTGCTGAAGGACGCCTCCGGGAAAATCATCGACGAAGTCGCTTCCTATACTGGCATCCGCAAGGTCGGCCAGGTCCGCGACAAGGACGGCAATCTGCGCTTTACCCTGAACGACAAGCCGATCTTCCACTGGGGCCCGCTCGACCAGGGCTGGTGGCCGGACGGCCTGCTGACACCGCCATCGGAAGAAGCGATCGCCTTCGAAATCAAGTTCCTGAAGGACTCCGGCTTCAACATGATCCGCAAGCACATCAAGGTGGAGCCGCGCGTTTACTACCAGGAGTGCGATAAGCTGGGCATGCTGGTCTGGCAGGACCAAGTCAGCGGCGGTCCGAGCCCGGCATGGACCCGCTCCGAGCCGAATCCGAAGGATGCCCAGTGGCCGGATGAAAACCATAAGGAATGGATGGCTGAACTGGATGGCATGATCACGCTGCTGGATCCGTTTCCATCGATCGTGGTGTGGACGCCGTTCAATGAAGCCTGGGGCCAGCACCGCACCATGGAAGTCGGTGAATGGGCGGTGAAGCGCGACCCGAGCCGCCTGATCAACATCGCCAGCGGTGGCAATTTCTGGCCGGTCGGCAATATCTCCGACCAGCACGTCTATCCCGACCCGGACTTCGACTTCGCGGATACCCGCTTCAAGGACCTGATCAAGGTCGTCGGCGAATTCGGCGGTCACGGCTGGGCCGTCGAGGGCCACATCTGGGATCCGAAGAAGGGCAACTGGGGCTACGGCGGCCTGCCGAAGGACATCGGCGAATACAAGAAGCGCTACGACACCTCGATCGAGAAGCTGATCAACCTGAAGGCCAAGGGCGTGGCCGCCGGGGTCTACACTCAGACCACCGACGTCGAGGGCGAGATCAACGGCCTGATGACCTACGACCGCAAGGTCGTGAAGATCAAGCCGGAGGATCTGAAGAAGGTCAGCGCTCCGTTGTTGGAGGACTGATTTTCAGCTCACACGAAATCTGAAAGGCAGGCTCCGCTCCGGGGCCTGCCTTTTTTCGTGAACTCTCAGAGCCAGGGGATGATCTCCAGATTGAAGGCGCGCTGGACCACCAGCAGCAGCCCGCAGACCCCGACGAAGATCGAGCCGGTCCACTTGACCCACACGAACTTCTTGCCCCACCAGGCAAAGGCGGCGAAGGCGATGAGCAGGACGGTGACCTGGCCGCCTTCGACCCCGAGATTGAAGCCAAGCAGCGCCGGTCCGAGAGCGCCGGGAGTTTCCACCGGCAACTTTTCTTTCAGGGCGCTGGCGAAGCCTAGGCCGTGAATCAATCCGAATGCCCCAACCAGGTAGAGGCGGCCTTTCCCAAGTTCCTTGGCCCAGAGATTCTCGATCCCGACCCAGGCGATGCTGGCGGCGATGGATACCTCCACCCACTGCGGATTGAGATTTACCCAGCCGAGCACCGAGGCGGCAAGAGACAGCGAGTGGGCGATGGTGAAGGTGACCGTCTGCTGCAACAAAGTCTTCCATTTCGGCACCAGCAGGAACAGCCCGAGCACGAATAGGATGTGATCCAGGCCCTCCGGCAGGATGTGGGTGTAGCCCATCTTGATCCAGTTCAGGAAGGTGGTGTTTTCCGCCTTCACCTCGCCGGAGGCATCGCGGTGGGCCACCACGGAGCGCCCTTCCAGGACCGGCTGGGTTTTGATCTCCGCACCGGTGTGGGTTTTGACGATCAGGACCACGCCAAAGGGTTCATGCCACTCGACAGAGAGATTTTTCGCTTCAGGCGGGAATTCGCCTTCGATCTTGATTTTCAGGACTGGCGACTCCTCCGGCTCGCCCTCGGTCATGTAGGCGGGGTGTTCGCTGTCGAGTTCAGGGAAGCTGACCTGCCAGCCCATGACGTCTTCGTCGGAGAGAAAGGCGAGGCACTGGCGGATGTAGGCTTCCGCCTCGGTTTTCAGGCGCTCCTTTTCCTCTGCGGAAAGCGAGCGGAGCCAAGCGAGATCGGGGATGGTCTGGTCGTCGTCGCCGCGGTATTCCGACATCATGTAGGCGGCGTCGGCCTCGACCAGGGCGGTCATTTTTCCGTTCTTCAGCTCCAGATCGACGGGGATTTCCTGGATGATGTGGGCATGCAGGGCGCCGCAGCCGAGCAGCATCACGAGAAAAGCGACGAAGGATCTCACGGGCGGGATGCTTCACGAATCGGATGACGGAGCGCAAGAGCCGTGATTGCGGGTTGCCGCCTTGTCAAACTGGACGGGCGGGCGAGGGGATGGCATGGAGAGGGCATGCCATCGCCGTCCCTGCTGATCCGCCACGCCCGCATCCTGTCGGAAGACTCCGCCGAAATCCGCGAAGCGGACGTGCTGGTCGAGGATGGCCGGATCTCGAAAATCGGCGCCGGTCTGGCGGCAGGCGAGGGGACCCGGGTGATCGATGCCCGTGGCCGTCTCCTGATGCCGGCGATGTTCGACGCCCACGTGCACCTGCGCGAGCCGGGGTTCGAGGCCAAGGAGGACATCGCCAGTGGTTCCGAAGCGGCGATCAACGGCGGCATCACCGGCCTGGTGATGATGCCGAACACCGCTCCCGCCATCGATTCCGCGACGGTGGTGAAGATGGTGCTGGATAAGGCTAAGGCCGTGTCCCGCATACCGATCTACACTTCCGGCTGTATCACCAAGGGCCGCGGCGGCAAGGAACTGGCCGCGATCGACGGCATGCGCGCCCTGGGGGTGCGGATGCTCACCGACGACGGCGACGGCGTTTCCGATCCCGCCGTCCTTTTCCGCGCGATGGAGTATGCGACCGAGTTCGGCATGTTCTTTGCGAGCCACTGCGAAGTCCACGAACTGGCCGGCCCGCGGGCCCTGAATGAAGGCGCCGTGTCCTACAAGCTGGGGATCAAGGGCAGTCCGGCCTGCGCGGAGGAAATCATGATCGACCGCGACATCCGCCTGGCCCACGCCGCGGGCGCGCACATCCACATCCAGCACGTCTCCAGCAAGCTCGGCATGGAGACGATCCGCTGGTGGAAGGAGCGCGGCGACGTGAAGGTTACCGCCGAGGTCGCGCCGCACCACCTGATGTTCCGCGACGAGGACATCGGCGACTTCGACACCCACTATAAAATGAACCCGCCGCTGCGCACGGCCGCTGACAACGCCGCGCTGCTGGAGGGACTGAAGAGCGGCGTCTTCGATCTGATCGCCACTGACCACGCGCCGCATACGCCTTTCGAAAAGGCGCAGGATTTCACGGCCGCTCCGAATGGCATCACCGGTCTGGAAACCGTGCTGGTGTCCCTCTTCGATCGCTTCATCGTCCGGGACGAACTCGACTGGCAGACAGTCATCAAGCGCTATTCCGCCGAGCCACGCCGGATGATGGGGCTGGAGCCGGTGCCTGTCGAAGAAGGCGCCGCCGCGGATTTCATCCTGTTCGACCCGGAGGGCACGACGACCTTCAGCGTGGAGTTCATGAAGTCGAAGAGCCGCAACACGCCGTTCCTCGATCAGACGCTGAAAGGCAGCATTGATCTGGTGGTGCTGGGCGACCAGGTCCTGCTGGAACGCTGAGGAACGCGGTGCTTGCAGCCTTGCTTTGGGGCCCGTTTCGGGTATCCCGGAGGAAGAATCATGCGCCCTTCACTCATCGCCGCCGCCGCTTTCATCTCAGCCATGCCCGCGGCTTTCGCAGCGGCGCCGGCTGGGGGGTATGCCATCCTGGTCTCTTCCAGCACGCTGGCGAAGCCGGAGTGGAAAGCGGTGGTCGACAAGCTCTCAGCCAAGCACGCGGCGTTGTCGCCCCGGGTTCTGGTCTGGGACGGCTCGCCGGATGCCGCGTTGCCCGAGTTGAGGAAGTGGATGCCGCGCTACACCTGTCTGGTCGCGACGCCGGAAGAGGCCGGATTGGATTTCGTCCTGAAGGTCAACCGCTTTACCCGAGACTATGACGAGGATCCCTATACGGAGACCTTGTGGGGAATTCTGACCGGCTTCGATGCCAAGAACGCCCTGGAGATCGCCTCGGAAGAGAAGCCCCTGGTCGTGCATCACGTCGGTTCCGGCACGGAACTGGCCCTCGATCGCTGCGAATCCGGCGTCTGCTACAGCGAGCTCGACAAGGGCAAGGTGGTCACGAAAAAGTCTGGTGGCGAAATTACTCCCGGCCAGGGTCCGGACGATTCTACCTTCGCGCTCGCCGATCTGCTGGCGGCGGGAAACACCGATCTCTGGGTGACCTCCGGCCATGCCACCGAGCACGGCTGGCAGATCGGCTTCCGCTACAAAAACGGTTTTTTTAAGGCCAAGGGCGGCCAGCTTTACGGCGAGGACACCAAGGGGGGAGTTCAGAACGTGGTGAGCACCAATCCGAAGATTTTCCTGCCCGTCGGCAACTGCCTGATCGGCCACATCGATGGCCCGGAAGCGATGGCGCTGGCCTACATGAAAAGCGCCACGGTGCGGCAGATGGCCGGTTACATCCAACCGACCTGGTACGGCTACCAGGGCTGGGGCATACTCGATTATTTCGTCGAACAGCCGGGCCGCTACAACATGAACGAAGCCTGGCGCGCCAATAATCAGGCGTTGGTCAACCGGATTGAGACCTACTTCCCGGACTCCGAAAAGATCGACCAGGCGAAGATCGAGGACGGTACGGTGAAGCCGGAGATCGGCGACAAAGCGAAGGCTGCCAACCTGACCGCCATGGACCTTCAGGGCCTGCTCTACGACCGCGATCACGTCGCCTTCTATGGCGATCCGGCCTGGGATGCCCGGATGGCGAAGGGTAAGCTGAACTGGGATCAGTCCTGCACGCAGAGCGATGGCAGCTACTCACTGACCGTGACTCCGAAGCAGGGAGTAAAGACCTATGCGCCGGTCAACCTGAATGGCTCTCAGCGCGGCGGCCGGCCAATCATCCAATTTCTCGATCAGCGCATCGATCCCGCCAGCGTGAAGATCACCGCCGGAGCCGAAGGGAATCCGGTGATCACTGACGACTTCATCCTGGTGCCGCTGCCCGCCGCCGACAGCGACAAGGAGGTGAAAATCGAGTTCACCGCTTCGCTTGCCGGCTGACACGAAAACGGCGGCACCCCTCAAGAGTGCCGCCGTTCGTCAGTGGATTGTTAGAGCCGGTCTCAGACCTGCTCGATCGCGCGGTCGGTCGCGGCGTCGATCACGGCGAAACGCTCGCGGTGCAGGGATGGATCGGAACGGAAGATCAGGCGGCCGCTGTGGGAGCGCTCCAGCTCGACGAGCAGCTTGCTGTCCTCGGTTTTGAAGCGGTTCAGCACGTCCGGGTTGACCACCACGATGAGGTCGCCGGTGTTGTCGCGGTGCTTCTGGATCACGGTCACCAGCTTGCGCTGGACTTCCACACTCATGGTGAAGGTGGTCTTCACGCGGCCGCGGCCCTGGCAATACGGGCAAGGTTCGAACATCGCGTCGCGCAGGCTCTCATTGAGGCGCTGGCGGGTCATCTCCATCAGGCCGATCGGCGAAATCTGCAGGACCTGGGTCTTGGCCTTGTCCTTCTTCAGGCGATCCTTCATCGCCTTGTAAACCGTCTGCTGATCCTTGCGATGGCGCATGTCGATGAAGTCGACCACCACCAGACCGCCGATGTTGCGCAGGCGCAGCTGGCGGGCGACCTCCTGAGCCGCTTCGACGTTGGTTTCAAAGATCATCTTATCGACATCCTTCGAGCCGCGGTTGCGACCCGTGTTCACGTCGATCGCGATCAGCGCTTCGGTCTCGTCGATGACGATGTAGCCGCCGCATGGCAGCCAGACCTGGCGGGAGAAGGCTTCATCGATCTGCTTCTG
>JAQGPE010000335.1 GCA_028293225.1 Akkermansiaceae bacterium
GGATCGATCAGCAGATCCTTCTGCCCCAGGCCCACGATCGCCGCGGTGATCGACTGGTCGCCGTGCGGGTGATACTTGGCCGTATTGCCTTGGATGTTCGCGACCTTGTTGTAGCGCCCGTCGTCCAATTCCTTCATAGAGTGGAGGATGCGGCGCTGCACCGGCTTCAGCCCGTCATGCAGGTGCGGCACGGCGCGTTCCATGATGACGTACGAAGCGTAATCGAGGAAGTAATCGGAATACATCCCGCCGAGGCTGGCGTGCTGGTCCGGATCGTGGGTCATGGCGGGCGGATGCTTGAGTCTCAGCGCGCGCCGCGCAAGGTCGGAATGGACTGAGTTGCGCGGGCGGCCGCAATCCCTTCACCGCAGTGCGAAAAAACCTCCAAAGCCGCCCGGTTCACTCAAATACCGTATTCTTCAACCCGGTTTGAAAAGGCCTTACCCCTCTCCGCGTAGGCTGACAACTCACACCTCGCGTTCATGACCTCCCCTTTCCCACTCAGCCCGCGCCGCTCCCGCACTCCCCGGTCCCTGACCGCAGGAATCCTCGCCGCCTGTTTCCTGCCGGTCGCGGACGCCCACACCGCGGAGGACGCGACCGCTGCCTTCGAGGCCTTCAACAAGACCTTCCTGATCGCGAACTCTCCGGAAAAGGCTATCTACCGCAAAACCTCCTCCCAGGAAAAGGTCACCGACTTCTGGATGTATGCGGAGGAACTGGAAATGGTCCTGGATGTCTACGAGCGCACCAAGGACCCCGCCCACAAGGCTATCGCCATTTCGCTGCTGAACGGCTTCACCGCCACCTACGGCGAGGACTGGGCCAACAACGATTTCAACGACGACATCTGCTGGGCCAGCATCGCCTACTCGCGCGCCTATCAGCTCTTCAACGATCCTGCCTACCGCAAGATCTCCCAGCACAACTACGACCTGATGTACGACCGCGCGTGGGACGCGAAGGACGGCGGTCTGTTCTGGAAGACCTCGAACCAGTCGAAGAACGCCTGTGTCGAAGGCCCCGGCGCCATCGCGGCCTTCCTGCTGTTCCAGATCACCGGCGACAGCGGCTACCGCGACAAGGCCAACGCCATCTACGACTGGGAACGCAAGACCCTTTTCAATCCCGAAACCGGCGAAGTCTATGACAACATCCGCATCGACGGCCGCCTCGGCAAAGTGGTCCTCACCTACAACCCCGGCACCTTCATCGGCGCGGCCAACCTGCTCGGCCATCCCGCCGACGCCAAACTGGCGGCCGACTACGTGAAGAAGAATCTCTCGAAGGACGGCGTGCTCCCTCAGTACGGTGAAAACGGCGACCTGGCCGGCTTCAACGGAATCTTTCTGCGCTGGATGGTCCGCTACATGAAGGATAATCACCTGGAAGCGGACTACCTGCCGTGGCTCCAGCTCAACGCCGACAAAGCCTGGGAAATGCGCCGCCCGGAAGACAACGTCTCCTGGAGCCAGTGGAACAAACCCACCGCGCCCGGCGACCGCCACTCCTGGGGCTGCAGCCCCACCGTGGTCGCCCTGCAGGTGGTGCCTCCCGCTGCCAAGTAAGACACCTTTAGTAGCGACGGCCGGCCCGGCTCTTCACCGGCTCGGGTGGAGCAGGCTTGGGCTTCCGGGCCACGAACTTCTCTTCGACGATATTCCCTTCGTGATCGTAGATCACCCTTCTCGCGCCGCCCTCCACCGCGATCACCTCAAGCATGGTTTGTTGTTCCAGCCAACGTCGCAGCTTCGGCATGACGGGAACCTTCCACTTCCAGCGGCTCTTGTTATCCTCGACCGTCACGAAACGGGTCACCAGAAAATGGGGGTAGGCGCGGGCGAACAACTTACCCTCCTCCCCCTGGCGCTCAGCACTGAATCGGATTTCCACCGAGCCGTCGGAGGAACGGACGTAGTTTCCGTATAGCGAGGAGAGCGGCTTCTCATGTGGATAGCCCTCGTATGCATGATAGTTCATCATCCCGTTCCGGAATTCGTAATACTCATCGACACCGATACAGCCACAGGTCGACCAGTCCGCATCGTAGAGTCCCTCGAATTCCCCAGGCAGAAACGACACCCCAAAGAAAACCGTCAGGAGGATCGCCAGCGGCCGGCATGCCTTTAACAGGCAGGCTTTCACTCGCTGGTCGAAACTCCCCGTCACCATCCCCGGCTTCTTATCACGAAAGCTCCGGCGTGGACCAGAGCTTTCGGGATCGTCGCCATCACTCCACCAGTCCCCGCTGCTTCAGTACATTCTCGATCGACCAGACCGTTCCGGAATCGATCGACTTCTCCAGCACGCTGATCCGGCCCGTGTTCAGCCGATAGATCCAACTGTGGATTTCCAGATGCTGCCCGCGGGCCCAGGCGTCTTCCACGATGGTGGTGCGGGACAGATTGATCGCATTGGCCTGCACGTTCATTTCGCACAGACGGTCCTGGGCCGCTTCGGTGGACAGCCCGGCAAGTTCCTTTTCCCCGCGCCGGGCGATGCTGCGGATGTGCCGCAGCCAGTTATCCACCAGACCGTGACGGCTGTTCTCCAGCGCCGCCTTCACCCCGCCGCAGCCGTAGTGGCCACAGACGATGATGTGCTTCACTTTCAGGACATCCACCGCGAACTGCACCACCGACAAAAGATTGAAGTCGGTCTGCACCACCACGTTGGCGATATTGCGGTGCACAAAGACCTCGCCAGGGGCGAGGCCCGTGATCTGATTTGCAGGGACGCGGCTGTCGGAGCAGCCGATCCACAGATATTCCGGGCTTTGCTGGTTCGCGAGACGACTGAAGTAATCAGGGTCTTTCGCCAGCTTGCGCTCCGCCCACTCGCGGTTGTTTTCCAGCAGGTGCTTCAGGGTTGGCATGCGGGAGAATGGATCAGGGAATCTCGGAATTTGTCGATTGGAACAGCGCGGCGAATTTGGAAGTTCAGCCGCCCGTGCGCATCGCCAGCAACTGGGACACGGTCACGAACTGATAGCCGCGGCGCAGCAGGCCATCGAGCGTCGCCGGCATGGCGTCCACGGTCTGCGCGTGAATGTCGTGCGCCAGGATGATGCCGCCCTGCTTGGTCTGGGCCAGGATCCGGGAGGTCACCGCCGCGCTGCCGGGGCGCTTCCAGTCGAGCGGATCGACCGACCAGAGGATTACGTGGTAGTGATACTCGCTGTTCAGCCATTCCTTTTGGGCTGGGGTTGTCGCGCCATAGGGAGGGCGCATCAGGGTCGGAGTGACTCCGGTGGCGCGGACGATCGCGTCATGGGTCTTGGTGATCTGGCTGTGGAAGGCGTCGTCACCCAGCTTGGTGAAGAGCGGATGGCTGTAGCTATGGTTGGCGATCTCGTGGCCTTCCGCGACGATCTGCTTGGCGATTCCCGGGTGGGCATCGACGTTTTCACCGACGCAGAAGAAGGTCGCCTTGATGTTGCGCTCGCGAAGCATGGCCAGCAGGCGCGGAGTGTTCGCCGTGCTTGGGCCGTCGTCGAAGGTGATGGCGATGTACTTTCCGGAGAC
>JAQGPE010000338.1 GCA_028293225.1 Akkermansiaceae bacterium
GGTTCGAATCCCTCCCGCTCCGCCATGTTTTCCGGGTTTCGACCTGTCATCATGTTGATTGGACAAAAGCGGCCGCGACTTTTTCGCAGTTCCGCTCCTTCTCCATCCCAAACCAGGCGGATCCCGGGTTGAGTCCCATCGGAGACACTCTGGACATCGCTGGTAGATTCGCTCATGCAAATCAACCGTGTGCCCCATATAACGGCGCCCGAACTGGAGGACGCGGATTTCTCGTTCGAGGTCACCGAAGAGGCCCGGCCGCCATTCGAATCGTTCAAACGATCGACCATCGTCCCCGTCGAGCCATTTCAGAAACGCTATCCGATCGACCTTGGACAGATGACGGTTTCGGAGCCCGGTCAATCGATGATCGCGACTGCGAGGGACGGCCGCCGGGTGATCGGCTACATCACAGTTTCCAGGGCTTGGAACAATTGTGCCCAAGTCGACGAATTTGCCGTGGACCGGGCTTTCCGGCGCGATGGCATCGGCCGCCTTCTGATGGGTGAAGCAATCGAATGGGCGACCGGACTGAAGCTGCCGGTCCTTCGCTTGGAAACTCAGTCGAACAACGTCCCTGCCTGCCGGTTTTATGAGAAGGTGGGTTTCCACCTCGGTGGATTCGACCGCGAGCTGGACAGTGCCATCGATGGGCCGCAGAGCAATGAGGTCGCGCTGTTTTGGTATCTTCGCCTGAAGCGAAGTTAGGGCCGTCGGTGAAAGGCGGGGAGGCAGGGCTTGGGAGGGGCTTTTCGGATTGAGAAAAGGAGATAGGGGCGCCGTCCCTCCCGGACTCCCGTCACTCGCCGATGCCGTGATCCCTGGCGAATCTGGCAGCGGTGTCGGGGTCCTGCTTTCTCCATTCGGTGCAGATGTTTTGCAGAAGGCCGGTGCGTTCTTCTCCCGCGGGCAGGGTGAGGGCCCACTGGGAAGCGGCGGCGGGGTCGGTGGAGGCGACCGTGCTGGCGTATGATCTGACTGCGGCCTCTTTGGCCGGACCGGCGGGGGCGCTGTCCAGCCAGGTCCCGGCGGCGCGATAGTCGTTTTCGGTCCAGAATTTCATCAGCTCATCCACCTTGGCGCCGAGGTGATCCGCCGGGACATTGCCCGAGATCCAGTCGATCCACTTGCCGGCGTCTTCTTTCTTGATGACCGACGTATTGAATCCACTCGCAAGTCCGGCCGCTTCATCCGGGCTTAGCTTTGCTGACTCCAGCCACTGGGAGACGCTGTCGTAGCCGGCATACACCACCGACTGCCCCATCCCGGCCATGGCGTTCTTTGTCGCGAATTGCCGCTCCTCCTCACTGCCGACGCTTGTTCTGTAATGCCGCATGGCGGCCAACACGGTGTTGCATTCCTGCGGCGTCCCGGCGCAGCAGCCAAGGCGGTACAGCGTATCCGCGTCTTTCGTCAGGCCCAACTCGCCCAGCTTGGAAAAGGCCAGCCCGCGGTCCGTCTGCGCGATCCCGCTCACCACATCGCCTCGGAGGTTTATGTTCGCCAGTTCCGGATGTTCCTTTGCCTGCTGCTGGATCCAGTCCATCGCCTGTTTGGGATCATTGATTGCCATGGTCCGCAGCGAGTTCTTGATGTTGCATTGGAACCAGTCGGTGGGGATTTTTAGCCGGTTGTTGGCGTCCAAAAGCAGATCAATGGCGCCGAGCGGGGCCTTCATCGACATGATGGATCCTAGTTCCAGGATCAACCTTGCGCGTATCTCGTCGGTCAACGCGCCGTTGGCAGCGATCTCGCCGACGAGCACCTTCATCCCTACGGAGTCCAGTTCCGCGGCTTCGGCGAGACCCTCCTGGTATTCCAGTTGTTTGTCCGGATCGCCGCGTCTTCCCATAAAGCTGATGGCGCCCTCATCGTTGCCGAAGCCCATCAGCTTGCGAGCAGTTTCCCTGGCCTTCGCCTCACGAGCTTTCTGGCTTTCGGCGCGCGCCGCGGCCCTGCTTTGGGAATGCGTGGGACCGTTGCCCTCGGCGGCGGCTTCGAGGCTCCGCGCCCGGGCCTCGGCCTGGATGCGGTCATGCTTTTCCCTAGCACCCGACAGGTGCTGGCGAACATTACCGCCGAAGAAGACGAACAGGGCTACGATGATTGTCGTAATGGTCAGTGAGGTCTTCATGATCGCTAGATTTTGGGAGAGGATGGGATCAGGCGAAGGTCTGGTTATTTCCTGTCCGGTAAGGCGTCATACTCCATGCCGCGGAAGAACTCTTCGCGCCCGGCGGGATCTGGAATGATAACTTCCAGGCGTGCCTTGGCCGCCTGCGGGTCAATGGCCTTCAGATGGGTAATTACCGACATGCGGTATTCCCGAAGCAAATTACCATCTCCATGCAGGGTGGGATCGTCGAAGGTCCCATCGGCGACCTTCCGGTCCAGCCACTGCGCGGCCTCCCTGGGATTGCCGCGACTCCAATTTTCGAAGCCGTCGACCAGAGTGGTCTGGAACGGCTGCCCGGCCACGTGGCTGGCGTAGCGTTCCATCAGGCTCTTGGGGTCCTTGCGGGCCAGCCATGTCATGACCATTACTTCCAGGGAGGATTTGTTGCTCACGTCCAGCTTGCCGATTTCGTCAAGCTGGGCCGTCAGTTCGGCGGAGGACATCGACTGCATGCGCCGATTGACCGCCACTGACAGGGCAAGGTCGGTGGGTTTGGCGCCGAGATCGTTCCAGTCGATCTTGCCATTGATCAGCTTGGCCGTGGCTGTGGCGGTCTTGGAGTTGCCAGATCCCGGATTGCTGGCGAAATCGTGGCGCCTATTGTCGAGATCCAGCGAACCCTGATAGAGCGCCGTTTCGTGCTCGAGGCTCGCGATCGCACGGTTCTGCGAGACAGTCCAGATGGCCCCGATGGATAGCGCGAGGATCGGAGGCAGAGCGGTCAGCAGCTTGAAGGCGGGGGCCGCCGTGACCGTGGTGATTTGCTTGGTGGTCATGTACTGGATGAGTTTGAAAAGGGATGGCGTTCCACTGGCCAGCGAGCCCGTGGAGCCCAGCGCGATCGTGGCAAGAGAGGCTGCGGAGGCGGAGGGTGACAGCAGGGCGAAGGAGCCCAGCGCCCCGGCGAGCGCAGGTGTCGTGCCTCCCGCGGCCGGGCCACGCGCGGCAGCGCCGAGGAGTTCGGTCAGGCGGGCCAGCGCGCGTTGCGCCCGCTTTTTACACGCCTCCTTGCTCAAGCCGGTGAGGGCGGAGATTTCCTCGAAATCCCGTTGTTCGAAGTAACGCAGCAGCATCATGTGCCGATCCTCCCGCGAGAGCTTCGCCACCGCGTCGTCCAGACGAGGGGCGATGCTGACGTCCCACTCCCTGGCCAGAGAATCCGCATCATTCATGGACTGGGCGTATTGTAGATTGAGCGCGTGGCGCCGGGCCTCCTTGCGCAGGGCATTGCGCGATTCGCCGATCGCGACCTTGTGCAGCCACCCGGGCAATTGTTCCGCCGGGATGGATGGCGCCTTTCGCGCGAGGATGATGAAGACGGATTGCGTGATCTCCTCCGCCAGCGCGTGATCACGGGTCATGCGCACCGCCACGCCGTGAACCAGAGACGCGTGGCGCTCGACCAAACTCCGAAACGCCCGCTCGCTTCCGCAGCGGCAGTATTCGCGGAGATTTTCGAAGTCGCTGGTCATGTGTTTCACCTGGATACGTCGCACCGGACGTTCCGCGGGGACATGACACGGAGAATTATTTTTTTCAGGCCCGGCCCGCGGTGGCAGCTCACTCGTGCGCAGTGCCCTTTGACCGTTCGGTGCCCTGCCATGCTGAACGCCCCGGCCCGGGGCCTCCACCCGCTCCACAGGGGAAAGGCGCGTCCCCATTCCAAGCCGGGCAGAACATCCCCGCGAGAGCCGGAATTGCTTTTGAGATCTCCCGGCTCCAGTCTGCACCAGCTCGCGATCCACTTGACCCCATGAAGTCGTGATCCGGGCGCAGCCGGCCAACGCCCATCCATCCACCCATGCCGGAAAATGCTGCCGAACCTGTCCGGAAACAACTGGATGCCCTGTATCGCGCGGAATCCCGGCGCATTCTCGCCACGCTCATCCGCCTGCTCGGCGATTTCGACCTGGCCGAGGACGCGATGCATGACGCCTTCGCCACGGCACTCGAGCGCTGGCCGCAGGACGGTGTGCCCGCAAGTCCGCGTGCCTGGCTGGTCTCGACTGGGCGCTTCAAGGCGATCGACGCCCTGCGCCGGCGCGCACGCTTCGATGCCTCGAAGGAAAAGATCGCGGAACAACTCGAAAGCGGATCCGGCGCTGCCGCGGAGGTGACGGACGACGGCATCGCTGACGACCGCCTGAGGCTGATCTTCACCTGTTGCCACCCCGCCCTGGCGCCGGAGGCCCGCCTCGCCTTGACCCTGCGCCAGGTCTGCGGCCTGACGACGGAGGAGATCGCGCGTGCCTTCCTCACCTCTCCACCCACGCTCGCCCAGCGCATCGTGCGGGCAAAGGCGAAGATCCGCGAGGCGCGCATCCCCTATCAGGTGCCGTCCCCGGAGGAGCTGCCGGAGCGCCTGGCCACGGTGCTGCAAGTGATCTACCTGGTCTTTAACGAGGGCTACTCCGCATCGTCGGGCGCATCGCTGACCCGGGCCGACCTTTCGGGGGAAGCCATCCGGCTCGGCCGATTGCTGGTGCAGCTCCTGCCGGAACCGGAGGTGACTGGGTTGCTCGCCTTGATGCTCCTGCAGGAATCGCGTCGCGCGGCCAGGACCTCTCCGGCGGGTGAGCTGGTCTTGTTGGATGGTCAGGACCGCTCGCTGTGGGATCGCGGACAAATCGCGGAAGGAATCGCGCTGGCGGAGCGGGCATTGCGCTCGCAACGCTTCGGCCCCTACACGCTCCAGGCGGCGATTGCGGCGGTGCACTCCGAGGCATCTGACACCGGCTCGACCGACTGGGCGCAAATCGTCGTGCTCTACGCTCTACTGGCCCGCATCGAGCCTTCGCCCGTGGTGGAATTGAATCGCGCCGTGGCGGTGGCGATGTGCCATGGACCGGCCGCAGGCTTGGCCCTGATTGACGCCCTTCTTGCCCGCGGCGAACTCGCGGACTACCACCTGGCGCATTCGGCCCGGGCCGATTTGCATCGCCGGCTGGGAAATGTGGCCGCGGCCCGCTCCGCCTACGAAAAGGCCCTGGCGCTCGCCCGGCAGGAACCGGAACGCCGGTTCCTGGAAAAGCGGCTCCAGGAGTTGAGCGAAAAAAAGTGAAGAGCCTGTCGAATCCCGGCCTCCGCAATCGACCAAGTTTCGAGACGGACAAGCGACACGCCGTCGAAACCACAGACCGACCCATAAAGATGAGATTCCTGATGATGATGATTCCCCGCGTCTACCAACCCAATACCCCCGCTGCGGAAAGGGCTGGCGAGGGGTTTGAGCCTCCGGCGGAGATAGTGGCTGAAATGATGAGGTTCAACGAGGAGTTGGCCAGAGCCGGGGCGCTCATCGCGCTCGATGGCCTGCATCCTTTGGAAAAGGGCGTGCGCGTGGCGTTCTCCAAGGGGCAGGCCGTGGTCATCGACGGGCCCTTTATCGAAGCCAGAGAAGTGATCGGTGGCTACTGGATCATCCAGGTGAGTTCCAAGCAGGAGGCCGTGGAGTGGGCTCGACGCTGCCCGGCCGCGGAGGGCGATGTGATCGAGATCCGCCCGATATTCGAGATGTCGGACTTTTCTGACGATGTCCAGCAGGCCGCGGCGAATTCCGTCGTGCGTGATCAGCTGGAAAAGCACAACGGCAACTGAACCCCCAACCCAGGAAGGAACCACAGCTTATGAAATATATATGTCTTGGATACATCGCGCCGGAAAAGTTCGAGAACCTGTCCGAAACTGAGCTCAATGCGATGATGGATGAGTGCTTCAGCTACGACGACGAGTTGCGGCAGCACGGTCACTTCGCCGGCGGCGAAGCGCTGCAACCTCCGCAATCGGCCGCGACCTTGCGCTGGGAGAATGGCAAGGTCGCCGTCACCGATGGCCCCTACGCCGAGACGAAAGAACAGATCGGCGGCATCCTGATCCTGGAAGCCCGCGATCTGAACCACGCGATCCAGTTGATGTCGCAACACCCGGGGGTGAAGGCCGGGCCGTTCGAGATCCGTCCTGCCGCGGACCTCAGCGAGATGATCCGTGAGAGTGAACTGCGGCGCGCCGCCCGGCCGGAATCGAAATGACGAAATGGGGCTGCCACCACGCGCTGGCAGCCCCCTTGTTCCACGCCACGATCTGACCAGCTGCAAGGTGCCGGAGCCTGGCAGGCAGAAAGGGAAGGGGGGATGATATTCCGCAGAGGGAGAATATTCGTACCGCCTCCTTGACTCACCTGATGCAGAACTTCAGACTCACCGTGCTATTTACCCACGGCATGAAGATCACAATCCAAGATGAGATTGTTTCAAACGATACCCGGAGCATTTTGCTCCAGGTAGCAGGTTGGATCGCTCCAGTCCATTGATCTGAAATGCATTGTGCCTCAAAGGCGATCGCCTCCAAACTCAACACACCCAGAGTCCATGAAGCCCACAGGTCTATCTCTGTCCGTTCTCGCCGCGCTCCATCTTGTGGGCGCTCAGGCCAGCGCTGCGATTGTCACGCTTTACGATGGCAGCACGTCTCCCACCTCCCAGGGTTGGACGCGTACTGGCGGAGGCGGGGACGTGAACGGTCCTGGTACGGAAACGTCCAGCGGAGGCACGACTGAATTCAGCACGGTGAATCCAACTCCTGACAATCGGACCAGCCCCTTCAGCGAGTATCGGTACGACATCAGCCGGACCGACGACTTCCTGGTCACCATCCGGCTTGATGTCGTCTCCTCCAGCTACAATCAGCTCGATGCCGGGCTCACCTTCAGCGCCTTCGGTGGTACCGCGGGGTTTCCCGTGAGCGACCGCAGCAATAATGTGGCGATCCTTGCCGATCGAATCCAGTTTGGTGACGGCGGATCCCCTTACCTGATGAACACCACCACCTTCCACACCTACTCGATGCGCTATCTTGGTGGGACTCTTCAGGTTTACGTCGACGCCTCTTCTGCCGATATTTTCGGCGGCACCGCGGTCCCGGTCATGAGCCGCTCGGCCATCGCTGGCAAGACTCCCGGCGTTATCGTGTTTGGTGACGCGACCAACGACCCCAACTACAACTCGGACTACATCGTCGACTATGTGACCGTCGAGCCCATCCCCGAGCCGGGCAGCCTGATGCTCGCCGGTCTGGGAGCGCTCGGCCTCATGCGCCGTCGCCGTTGAGCTACTCGCCGGCCTTCCCGGCATTCGCGCGGATCCACTCGCCGAGCATCTCCAGCGCCTTCGCATCCACCACGTTCCGGGTCAGCGGCGGCATTTGCTGATCCGGCGCGGTGGAGCCCATCCGCAGGTGCATGATCGACTTTGCGGGATCTCCCGGGATCACGATCTTCGCGTTGTCGATGCCCAGGTTATTCCGCACCTCGCCGTTAAGGATGCCCTGGCTGGCCAGCGGCGTGTCAAAGCGCGCATCCCACTGGGCGCCCGTCCCGCCAGGGCGATGGCACTGCGCACAGTTGCCATCCAGGTACGAGCGCACCCGGTTCTCCAGGCTCGCGGCGGCATCATCGATCCCGCAGGTGCGGGCGTAATCCTTGATCGCGCTCTCATCGACCGCGGACGCGAACATCTGCAGGTAGCTCCAGGTCCGCAACTGGTTGTCACCGCGGCCGCCGGGGTAGGGGAAATCGCCATTCAGCTGCCGGGTCTTCGGCCCCAGCACAAAGCCGGCATTCGGCGTATGGCACAGGAAGCACAGCCCGCGGGCCGGATACGTCCAGGTCTGCTCATGCGCCGCTCCTGAGGCATCGCTCACCTTCAGCACCTCCTCCTGCCCGCCGGCATCGACCAGATCCGCATCGCTGCCATCGGGCCGCCAGCGATACGTCGCTCCATAGCCCAAGCCTCCGGTGGCATCCAGCACCAGCAACCGCGTTTCGATCCGGCGCCGGGCCTCGGTCGCCCGGTTCGTCACGATCTCGAAGTGCTGGACGAAAACCGTCCCGCCCGGCCAGATATATTCTCCGGTCGGTTTGAAGCCCACCTTGCCCCCCGCAGGCAACGCCACCCACCGTCGTGTCTCAGCGCCATCCGCCCACGCCGGACTGTTCAGCGAAT
>JAQGPE010000346.1 GCA_028293225.1 Akkermansiaceae bacterium
CAACACCGCCTCCCGGGCGATTTCGGAAAGCCCGGGATCGCGTCGTTCCTCCGGCTGGTTCAGGAGGGTCAGCACGGTCCCCACACCTGCCGCTTGCAGCAGGGCGACGGCCCGCTCCTCACTGACCCGCAGGCGGCCTGCCAGCGCGATGTTCCTGACCCGCCGCCGCAGCACTTCCAGCCCCGCCGCGACCGCCGGCGGCATTGGACCGGATTCCGGGTGGCTGCTCATGATCGCGAACAATCCGGGATGGCTCAGGCCAAAGGCAACGTGCATGTCCCAGCCATCGCGGAGATCCTGCACTGGATCGGGATGCGGCGTGCGGCTGGCTTTCCCCGCGACATAAGCGGCCAATCCCTCCTCGGCGACGGCATCGAGCAGCCCCCGTTTGTCGCCGAACAGCCGGTAGATCGTCGGCGCCTGCACCGCCGCCGCCGCTGCCACCGCCCGGGTGGTGGCCGCATCGCGACCGCCCGTCGCAATGAGCGCGGAGGCTGCGGTCAGGATTCTCTTCCGGACGTCATCACCAGGGGAGGGTGGCTCGCTGCTGACATCCGGCTTCTTCACGGCGGCAAAATAACCTCAGCTCGTTTCCGGCGATATTAAAAACTTGTTAACACCGATATTCACCGTTAACGGGAATGTGTGAGCACTGCTAACATCGTGAATTTGTCCTCTTCCGCCCAGCCCTTCATCGTCGTCACCGGCGCGACCGGACTGCTGGGCGAGTCGATCGTTAGAGAACTTCTCACCCGGGTCCGGGCGGATCGGGTGGGCGTCAGCGTCCGGGACTCCGGCACAGCCTCCGCCCTGGCAGACCTCGGCGTGCGGGTTCGCCAAGGAAACTTCGAGGACCCGGAAAGCCTGCGCCACGCCTTCGAAGGCGCTTCACAGCTGCTCCTTGTCTCATCGAACGCCATGGCCTACGGCGGCGATACCCTGGCCCAGCACCGCACCGCCATCGCGGCCGCCCGCGCCGCTGGCATCGGTCGCATCGTCTACACCAGCCACATGGCCGCGAGCGCCTCTTCCGCCTTTCCTCCGATGCGCAGTCACGCCGCGACCGAGGAAATGCTGCAACAGTCCGGGATCCCTTGGACCGCCCTTCGCCACGGCTTCTATGCCGCCAGCGGCATCGCCATGCTCGGTGACGCTCTCCAGACGGGCGAACTCGCAGCGCCGGCAGATGGCCGCTTTTCGTGGACCGCCCATGCCGACCTGGCGGAGGCCGCCGCCATCATTCTCGCGAACGAAGGCTGCTACGACGGACCGACCCCGCCGCTCACCGGCTCACAGGCGCTCGACCTTTCCGACATGACCGCGATCGCCTCGGAACTCCTCCACAAACCGGTCCAACGCCTGACCCTCACCGACGGCGAAATGCGCGACAAATTGGCGGCGCGCGGCACCCCACCCGGCGTCATAGACATGATCCTGGGACTCTACCTCGCGGCCCGCAACGGCGAGTTCGCCGCCGTCGACCCGGCTCTTGAAAAGTTGCTCGGCCGTCCCCCCATCACCATGCGAACCCTGATCGCGCAGAAAATCGATCACCCGTGATCATGAGTCCCTCGAAAGACCGTGAGCAAAACTGACCTACGGCAGCATCCGTACTTCGAAATCCAAACCCAAATCCCTGCCTTTGATCGGTGGAATCTGCGTAATCCGAAAAATCAGTGAGCAACTGACCCGAACCCCGGAAAAGAGCGGCCGCTCCACTCGTCCCCAATGCCTTCCCAGGTGATTTCCCGGATACTCGCTTAAGTCTTGTGAAAGAAGCGGGTGGCCATTTGGCTACTCATGTCATGCATCGCCTCATCTCCCTCCTGGGCGTTCTTTATCTCTCCTCCTGCGCCGGCCGCATGGCCGAGTCGCCGCTGCGCGATTCTACGGGAACTCCGATGGTGATCCGCATCCCAAAGGTGCCGAAGGGCAGCCTGCCGCGGCCGGTCGACGTGATGGCCATCGACGCGAAACTCTTCGCCAACTCCAGCCGCCAGGACATGATCGATCGCCAGCTGCCGGAGCTGAAAGGCACCGGCCGCGCCGCCGCCCTGGTCGATGGCCTGACCGGCGAGGTGAAGACCCTCCGCGGTGAAGTCTTCCACGCCTATTTCCCGCTGGTGAAAGTCCAGGCCGTCACCTCCCAGGAACGTGCCAATGCCGCTGCCAATGGCATGGCTGCCGAGCTTTACCTGGAAGCCAGGAAAAACTACCAGCTCTACCCGATGACCGGCCTGGCCGTGCGCTGAGAGCCTGTCTGGAAAATCATCCCGTCCTGGTTTCGCGGCTCAGAGCAGTGCACCGGTAGCCCGAACCTTCACTCAAGCGGTCTCTGCCCTAAGCTTCAAAACTTCGCGCTCTTGGCGTCTTGGCGGTTCAATTTTCCGGATCAGCGCTCCCTGAGACCGGCCGGCTTACTTCATCGCCTTCTCCAGCGCCTCGGCCCAGATCGCGTAGCCTTCCTCGGTCGGGTGCACCCCGTCGGACATCAGGCTGACCGGCAGCTTGCCGTCCGGTTGCAGGAATTTCGCGGACAGGTCGATGAAGGTCAGCTTCTTCTCAGCCGCGATCTTCGCCAGCCGCAGATTGAGTTCCTTCACGAAAGTCCGCTTCGGATCCGAAGGCTCCGCCCCGCGCGGGAAAATGCCCATCAGGATGATCTTCGACTCCGGGCTCTTCGCCGTGACCGTCTCCAGAATCTTCTGCACGCCTTCGGCGGTTTCCTCGGGAGTGTTCTCCGGAGCGTGGCTGGTGCCGGACGAGTTGTTGGTGCCGATGTTCACCACCACCCACTTTGGCTTCAGGCCGTCGAACTCGCCGTGATCCAGCCGCCAGAGCACGTTCTGGGTACGATCCCAGCCGTAGCCCAGGTTCAGCACCTTCCGGTCGCCGAAAAGCTTCGCCCATGATTTCGGCCCCACCACCCGCGAGCCGGTGGTAAATGGCGGCCCGTCCCAGAAATGCGTGATCGAGTCGCCGATCATCACCACCTCCGGCTGGAGCTTGTCCTTCGCCGCCATCACATCCTCATGGCGCTGATACCAGTCGTAGCAGTCGCCCTCCAGCTTCGGCACCGGGACGATGGCGGTGTTGGCCGCCACCACGCCCACCAACGTCATGCCCGTCAGGAGCCATCCGGCCATGCCACGCATCAGCTTGTTCATTGGGCCCAGCCTATTCGCCCGGCAGGATCATGCGGAAGCCCAAATCGGGTCTGCGCAGGGTCCGCTCGGTCGTCCATTCGCGGGCCAGCGCTCCGCCGCCGATTCGGAGATAGGAAGCCCCCACGATCACATGGCTTTTCGCGCCCAGCGGGTTCGCCGGGTTGATCACTTCGTCCTGGGTCCACTCCGCCACGGAGCCGGCCATGCCGTAGAGGCCCGCGGGTGTGCGATCGGTGACCGGGATTTCCTGCACCGGGCTCCAGACCGCCGGCACCAGTTTCAGGGGATTGTCCAGGCCCGTGCGCAGAGCGGCGAACCACTCCTCCTGCGTCGGCAGGCGTCCGCCGCGCTGCTGGCAGAAAGCCACCGCGTCCCACCAGTCGATGTTCACCACCGGGCACTCCAGCGACATCAGGTGCCCCTGCCACAGCGTCTTGTTTTTCGCGGCGGCCAGCATGGCCTCCCAGTCGGCGGGCAGGTGATCGCTCTTCGCCACCGGCTGGCCCGGGTCGTCGTAGGTGGTCTTGAGCTTCGGCGACATCCGCCGCAGTTCGTCCAGGAAATCGCGATACTCGCGGATGGTCACCTCATGACCGGAAATCTCGAAACTCGCCAGCGTCTCCTCGCCGCCGTCCGGCGTCGGGTGCGTGCCCGCGGAGATCGACACCGGCCCGGGCAGTGTTTCCGCCGGAGCTTCGCGACTGTTCTTCATGGCGAAAAACAGCGTCACCGCCGTGGCGGCCAGCACCAGTCCGCCCCAGAAAGCGCTCGAGCCGCCGCGGTTCTTCTTCTTCGCCGGCCCCATCTGGGCATCCGGATCCGGTTGGGAATCCGTCAACTGCTGCTCGATCTGCACCGTGTAGTCGCGCACCTCCGCCCAGGAAAGCGGCTGCTCCAGACCCTCGCCGCGCATCCACGCCAGCAGCGTGTTCATCCGCGAAGCGCCCGGCAGACCGTCCGCCAGCAGCAGTTGCAGTTGCCGTCCCAGCGTCGCGATGTCCGCCGCCGACCGCTCCGGCTCACGCGGACCCGCGCAGGCGATGTTCGCCAGCCGCAGGATGCCGTGCGTATCCAGGTAGATCGCCCCGAGCTCCAGCGGCAGGGTCTGGATCCCTTCGGCCTCCAGTTGCAGCATCGCTTCGGAGAGCCGTCCCAGCACATTCGCCATCACCACCGGCTGCAGCCCTTCACGCGCCGCGGTCCGGTCCGCCAGCGTCGAGCCCGGCAGCCGCTCCATGACCACGAAACACTGGTCCTCGGTCGAGACCGCTTCGTAGACCGATCCGACCACCGGCAGATTGATCGAGGCCCGCGCCCGCACATCGGCCAGAAAGACTTCGCGCAGTTCCAGCGCCTGCTGCTTCAGCTCCACCAGCACCACCGGCCGGCCGATCGAGACCTGCTCGGCCAGCCACGTCAGGGTCTGGGTCCGGTCTTCCAACAGGAGGTCGAGACGATAGTCGCCAAGAACCGTGCCAGCCCGTCCGCGCGGATTTTCCATGATGAATCCTTAGCGGGGCAGGGGATAGGGATCCGCCGGACGGATCTGCGGCACGCTGGCCTGCGCCCGGCTGCCCGGCTTGCCCGGCAGCACCGATCCGCCATTCATGTCGACGATGTCCTCCGGCTGCAGGAAATCGGGCGCCATCGGGTCCAGCATCGGCTGCTGCTGTTGAGTAAGCACCGGCGAGTTTGCCGTGGCCGCCTGGGTCGCCAGGTGCCGCGGCCAGGCGTAGGTGTCGATCGCCTCGCCCTTGTAGTGCAGCTCTACCACCTGGCCGTAGTACTTGCGCTTCCCGTAGAGTTGGATCTGCTGCTCTCTCTGGTTTTTGATTATGTAGGTCACCTGGA
>JAQGPE010000348.1 GCA_028293225.1 Akkermansiaceae bacterium
AATGGGTCACCGAGGTCTCCGGGAAATTCCTCCCGCGCCCCGAACTCATCGCCGCCGCCGCCAAGGATGTCGACGCGAAGATCGGCGAGCTGAAAGCCGATGCCCATGCCTGGAACCCCACCGTCCCCGACCTCTTCGGCGCCATGGTCCTCATGACTCCGACCCTTTCCGACTACTTCGAGGACTGGAAGGAGTCGCGCTTTGCCGACGAAAAGTCCGGCAAGTTCCAGGCCGTCAGCCGCATCTCCGACATGCGCGGTATCATGAGCAGCTGCGACGTCATGTACAAGGCCGTCATGCCCGCCGTCGCCGCCAAGGACAAGGCCCTCGCCAAGTCCGTCAATGTCGGCTTCAACGGCATCCTCACCTTCATCGACCTCCTCGGTAAACGCGAGAAGAGCGGCCAGATCAAGGCCGCCGAGATCGACGAGCTCGCCTCCCAGGCGAAGGAAAAGACCGACAAGCTGGTCCCGCAGATCGAGCAGAGCGCTGCTCTCGTCGGCGTCAAAACCGGCAACTGATCCCGTCTGTCCTCTGCCCTGTTTTTCTGATCGCCGCATCCCGCTGTTTCCATGTTCAAGCCCTTCTTCGCCCTCTGGGTCTGGTGCTGTCTCGCCCTCGCCGTCCGGGCCGACGTTATCGATGACAACGCCACTCTTCAGGGCGTCGTCGATGAGGCCCTGGTCGATCTCCAAGGCGACCGCTGGACGCCGGAAGTCGCGGCCCATGTGACCGCCGCCCTCGCTGCTTTCGGCGCGGATTTTTCCTCGCCCGAGGCTAACGTACTTTGGTCGCAGGAGCTGAGCGGCTCGCTCGACCAACCCGCCGGGGCCGCCGTCGCCATGGGCGCCCTTCAGGCCCGCCTCCAGCACGCCGCCGCGATCGAGATGATCCAGCGCCAGGAAAGCGGCGACATCGAGGCCGCCCGCGAGTGGCGCTCCATCATCATGCTGCCGAAATATGCCAACGCCGTCGAAGGCGCCATGGCCCTCCAGCGCATGGGCGCGGAACTCCAGCATCGCCAGGAGGTCAGCCGCCTCCTTGCCCGCGAATACGTCCAGTGGCAGATCACCCGCGCCCGCGAAAAGACCGATGCCCTGGCCCGCCTGGCCAACGACGGCCGCGCCACCCCCTTGCTGGTCAAGGCGCGCGCCACGGAAATCCAGAAGCTCGCCCAGATTCCCGCCAGCCTGCTCGCTCTCGCCCTGCCGAACGAAAAGGCCGCCACGCCGCCCCACGGCGCCTACGATTCCCTCGTCGCCGCGGACCCTTCCGCCGGTCTCGCTCAGCCCATCGCCGCCTGGCGCCTGGAACTCGAGGGCTCCTACCCGAATCTCCTCAGCGCCGATGACGTCCAGCACCGTGAGCGCATCATCCTGAAACTGCTCCGCCTCATCCCCATGGAGTATAACTCCGGCGTCAGGGCAGGGGAGATCACCATTCCCATCGAGTACCGCGAGGCGAAAAGCTTCACCATCCAGACCGAGCAGATCGTCAACGAGCTCATGCCGGTCTGGAAAAACACCAAGGCCAAGGCTCTTGAGGAGCACGGCCCGCAACTCCTCAAGGGGCTCGAAAATCTCGAGCAACTGGTCAACGCCCGCAAGTCCCAGGCCGAGGTCGAAGGCTCGGTGAAGGAGATCATGTCGATTCTCCAGAAGGACTTCGACCTTTCCCTCAAGCGTGCCGGCACCGCCGCCGACGTCGTCGCCGAAGCCGCCCTCGAAATCCGCGCCCTTCTCGGCCAGTCCCTCGCCGCCGCCAAGGACGGCCAGTGGCGCAAGGCCGACCAGTTCCGCCTCGACGCCTACGTCAATTTCGACCTCGAACTCGAATCCCGCGCCGTCCCGCGCGACCCGAACCTGGCCCTCTCCGCCGAGCGCACCTTCCTCGATGGCGAAAGCGGCAAGCCCGGCATCAAGGCCGCCCTCGACGCCCGTCTCAGCGGCGATGAATTGACGGCCGCCTACCAGCGCGCCTTCGACGCCCTCGACCAGACCACCGCCCTCCTGCGCGTCGGCCTTTCGCCGGCCGCCGCCATCATGAACGCGGTCTTCATCATCCTCCGCGAGGGACTCGAAGCCGTGGTCATCCTCGCCGCCCTCCTTGCCGGTCTCCGTGGTCCGGAGAACGCCCCCATCCGCAAGCAGATCGGCATCGGCGCCTGGCTCGCCATCCTCGCCAGCATCCTGCTCTTCGCCCTGTCCCGCTACCTGCTTTCCGGCCTCAGCAAATACGGCGAGACTCTGGAAGCCGTCATCTCCGTGGTCGCCGTCATCGTCCTGCTGATCGTGACCAACTGGGTCTTCCACAAGTACTACTGGAGCGGCTGGTATTCGTAGCTCCGCCAGCTCAGCAAGTCGGCCCTCCAGCAGCAGGGCACCGCCTATGAGCGCTACGCCCTGGTCGGCGTCGGCTTCGCCACCATCTTCCGCGAGGGCTTCGAGACCACCCTGTTCATGCAGTCTCTGATTCTTGAGGCCGGCCTGGTCCCGGTTCTGCAGGGCATCGCCATCGGCGCGCTCTCCATCGCCGTCCTCGGTTACATCGTCTTCTACGTCGGCGCCAAGCTGCCTTATCGTAAGATGCTCATCTACACCGGCGGCCTGGTCGTCCTGGTGCTCTTCACCTTCCTTGGCTCCACCGCCCGGCTGTTCCAGACCATCGGCTGGCTTACCGTCCACCCCATCCCCGGCTTCCGCCTGCCCAACTGGACCGGCGTCTGGTTCGGCCTCTATCCCACCTGGGAAGGCATCATCGCCCCCTTCCTCGCCTTCGCCTATGTCGGCGGCGCCTGGCTGTGGGTGAAGCTCAGCTCCAGGAAATCCCAGGCCGCACTGAAAGCCTCCGGCGTCCAGCGCGCCGCGGTCTAGTCTTCTGAGTCGTCCTCAAGCCATCCCTCGTCGAGACGGACTTCGTCGGTCGGGAGGGTTGGGCCGGGGTCGGCGAACATGGCTGCCAGTTCGAGGCGGGTCAGGCGGGTTTCCTCGTCTTCATCCTCTTCTTCGGCGGTGCTACCAGCATTGCCGGAGTCGAGGAGGCTGGTGAGCTGGGCCAGGACGCGGGGCTGGCTGATGGACTTTACCAGAATGCGGGTTTCGTGGTGGCCATCGGATTTCTCGATCTCGTCGTGGACGACCTGGTCGATGAAGCGGCCCTGGGTCTCGATGTCGGCGCGGCTGGCGCGCAGCGCTTGGGTGAGGTAGGCCAGGGTTT
>JAQGPE010000349.1 GCA_028293225.1 Akkermansiaceae bacterium
CTCGGCGGTGGTCAGAAATTCCCCGGAGTGGCCCTCGTCGTTCGGCGGCAGCTCAGTGTTCTCGCGGCTGGTGCCCCGCAGCGGCATCTGCAGCGCGTCAAAGAACGCCTGCTGGGTCTGCTCAAGCCGCGGCATGGTCGTCGTTCTTCTGTTTCCGTTCCAGTGCGGCGGCCCGCCAGCCCTCGGACTTCTTCGCTTCAGTCCAGACTTCCTCGAAGGACGGAATCCGCGCGTCCCACTCCAGCAGGGTCGCGACCGGCCCGCAGCGCTCGATCGCCCGTTCGTAAAGCTTCCACACCGGATCGATCACCGGGTGGTCATGGGTGTCGACGATGAACCGCTCATAGCGCGAGTGCCCGGCGATGTGGATCTGCGCCACCCGGTCGGCGGGCACGAACTCCACATACTCCAGCGGGTCGAACTCGTTGTTGATCGACGAGACGAAGATGTTGTTCACGTCGAGCAGGATGCCCACGTCCGCCGCTTCCGCGACCTCCGCCAGAAACTCCCACTCCGTCATTTCGTTGTCCCGGAATTCGCCGTAGCTGCTGACGTTTTCGACCGCCAGCGGGAGCTCCAGGAAATCCTGGGCGATGCGCAGATTCTCCGCGGTCTTCCTCACCGCCTCGAAGGTGAAGGGAATCGGCAGCAAATCATGACTCATGCTGCCGTCGACGCTGCCCCAGCAGAGGTGGTCGGAAAGCCATGGCGTTTTGGTCCGTTTCACCAGCTTCTTCAGCCGCCGCAGATGGGCGAAATCGATGCCGCCCGCATCACCGGGATACATCCCGACGCCGTGCTGCACCACGCGGTACTGTTCCAGGATCCGGTCCAGCACTTCCAGAGCGCGACCGCCCTCGACCATGTAGTTCTCCGAGATGATCTCGAACCAGCCGACCGCTGGCTTCTCCGCCAGAATGTGGTTGTAGTGCGGCACCCGCAGGCCAATGCCTGTGGCGAGCTCCACACCTCCGGTGAATCTGGGATGGGTCATGGCGGGCGGTGGCGGACGGTCCTCTCTTCCAGGAAAAAAGGCGGCGGGCAGGCGGTCTCGTGAGAGTCCAGCCCGCCCGCCGGTGGTCGAAAATCAAACCCTGCGCGATTCGAAAGAACCAGGCGGCAGGGCGGCCGGATCAGAGGATCGTGCCTTCCTTCTTCTTCTTGTCCTTGCCTTCGCAACCGTCCTTGCCGTTGCACTTGTCCTTATCTTTGTCGGCCAGGGCGACAGTGCCTTCTTTCTTTTTCTTGTCCTTGCCTTCGCAGCCGTCTTTGCCGTTGCACTTATCCTTGTCCTTGTCGGCGAGAGTCACGGTGCCTTCCTTCTTCTTTTCCTTGTCCTTGCCGGGACAGCCGTCCTTGCCGTTGCACTTGTCCTTATCGGCGAGAACCGAAGGAGCCTTGGCGGCGGAAGAGGTCGTGGAGGTGGCGGCAGCGGCGGTGCTGGCGGCGAAGACACCGGCGAGAGCGGCGGCAACGAGAGCGTTGGTGGATTTCATGGTCTTTGGTGGTTTGGTTCGTGGGGTTGTCGCACCGCAAGGCCATACCGACGCTCAGCGGGCACTGGAAGAATTGCCGGGTTTCCGGAGAATTCCAGAGATTTCCTGGCCATGCTCCTGATGGGGCCATGGAAAACTGGACCGGCCCTGTTGCAATCAAACCGGCGTCCCGCTCGTTGAGTGGTAACGCCCGGAACTCCGCCGCGGGAGGGGATCGACGCCGATGAAGTTCCGCTCCTCTGCGGAGCTTGCGCAAACTGTTAGAGATCAGGGATTAGAGGTCGTCGGTCTTTTGCCGGACCGGGAAGACCGGCACCTTGTCCCACTCGAACTCCCAGTTCGGGAAATCCTTCATGATGCGCGCCTTTGCCTCCGGCTTGATCTTCTCGGTGGTGAAAAGCGGCAGGATTTTCGCGCCGTTCGCCGCCTTGCGGTACTCGACGTCCTTCTCCTCCACCATCAGCACGAAGCCGACCTGGCCGCCGGGACACTCGCCGATGCCGATGTCGAAAGTGACCAGTTCGCCCTTCTTCATCTTGACCCACTCGCCGGTGGTCACCGGGCAGGCCTCGACCGGTGTCGGGCCGTTTTCATCCAGCTCCTTCGGCTCCCAGCGTCCTACCAGCAGGCCGCGCACTCCCGGCCAGGTGGCGATCAGGCGGGGATGGCCGTTGGTGAAAGCCGCCACATAGTCGTCCGCCGCCCCCACGAAACGGAAGGTCATGTCGCGGTCGACCGCCACCTGGCCGCTGTAGTGGACCAACCAGCCGGCCGGCTTCACCTTGTCCGCGACGTTGAAGAAGGACGGGCCGTTGGCCGCGTTCGAAACTGGAATCGCGATCTGGGTCAGATACAGCGGCTCGGGGGCGCGGAAGAATTTCTTGAAGGCGGACTCGCGATAGCCGACGCGGTGAATGTCCTCAACCTTGGTCGTATAGTCCTCATAGTGCGCAGGGTTGTAGCCGGCGATTTCCTTGCCGTCCTTGGTCTGCTTCATGTCGTAGAAGTAGCCGGGCATCGCGCCCTCGGTGGCGCTCTTGCTGCCGAAGGGATTGGCGAAATTCAGCCCCGGTCCGCTGCCGGGGCCGGATCCCGGACCGGTGCCCGGGCCGACTCCAGTGCCGAGGCCACCGTTCCTGCCTCCGCCACCACCCCCTCCGGAACCGGAACTGGACAGGGTGGAGTCGATGGAAGGCAGGCCGGGGTCGACCAGCTCGGTCGGATTGTCCGGCAGCGTGAAGCTGGCCTCGCCCTCGACCGCCGTGCGCCGGCTGGTCGCCGTGGAGGCCGCGCGGCGCATTTGCGTCTGCACCTTGTTCGCGGTCTGACCCTGGTTGCCGCCGCCTCCACCGCCACCGGGCACGAAGTCGACCTGCTTGTCGACCGGCGGATTGACCCACTTATACAGGACGAAAACCGCCAGCAGGATGAACACCCCGTGCACCAGCAGCGAAATGAAAATACCCTTCCAGCCGACGGGATCTTTGTCCTTCTTCGGCGGCTCGGGAAGGACGGGTTGCGGGGCTCCTGGGGGTGAATCGAATTGGATCATGGCTTCGCGAACGCTTGGGTTGTCCGGCTCTCAGAGTTTGACTCGCTGGCTCCGTTTGATGAACGAAACAAGATGTCATTTTCTTGGCCTGCCGCCAGCCCGATTCGCGATCGCGTCCTATGAGCTTCGATTGATAACCATCATGTTCCGCGCATGGGATTCGATTCGTAGGGAAATTTGTCATCCACCCGGGCACGACCCTCCCTTTCCTGCCCTAATCGCGCAGGATGCCCTCTGAGCCAAGCCTCGCCGCCGCGGCTTCAGCCTGCCGGCTTCAGCAAATAGCCGGCGACCCAGCCTTCCTTGCCGGCTTCGTTCCGGCACCAGTGCCAGCCGTGGATCTGCTTCAGCGACTCCACTTTGTCACCGCTGCGGATCACCAGCACGGTCGGGTCAAAGGCTTCCAGGGCGGCGAAACGGCCCTCACCCAGCGGCTCCAGGATGTCCTCCGGGACATAGCCGTCATTGCCCTTGTCATCCTCGGCCCAGACCCAGCCCGGCCAGGCACGATCCACGGGACCGACCGTCACTTCATCGCCGGCCTCCAGCCACACCGGGTCGCTGTCCTTTTCCTCGTAGTCCGCATTCGCGATGAACGTTGGCATGCCCGACTATGAAATCCGCGCCCGGCCATGAGAAGCCCCAAAACGGATCTTGCTTGCCAAGCCGCGCACGCGGTGATTTTTCCTCGCACAGCTAACTTGAGTGACAGTTTGATCACTTGGCCGCCGCCGCAGAGTTATGCAGGACCCAGGGTTTAGGGATTCCACGTAGGTATGAACGAAACTGTTCAGTGGTGTCCGTTTTCGTCATTAAATTCATAAGAAAAATTTGTCATCGGCAGGACAGGCTGGCATGCCATCGGCTTTTTGAGGGTATGGCACGCGTTGGATTTCTTCTCGATATGGACGGGGTGATTTACCGGGGCTCCCGGTTGATCCCGGGCGCATCGGACTTCATTACCCGCCTCCGGAATCACGGGATTCCTTTCCGCTTTCTCACCAATAACTCCCAGCGGGCCCGCCGGGACGTTTCCCTCAAGCTCCGCCGCATGGGCATCGAAGCCGGCGTGGACGAGATCTTCACCTGCGCCATGGCCACCGCCCGCTTCATGGCCGCTCAAAAGCCCGGCGGCACGGCCTACGTCATCGGCGAACACGGCCTCGCCGCCGCCCTCGACCGCAACGGCTACACGGTGGTCGATGACGACGCCGACTTCGTGGTGGTCGGTGAAGGCCGCACCCTGACTTTCGAAATGATCGAGCGCGGCGTCCGCCTCGTTCAGAATGGCGCCCGCCTCATCGCCACCAACCTCGACCCGAACTGCCCGACCGAACACGGCATGCGCCCCGGCTGCGGAGCGATCGTCGCGATGATCGAAAAGGCCACCGGCGTCCAGGCCTTCTCCGTCGGCAAGCCCAGCCCCATCATGATGCGCGCCGCGCGGAAGGAAATGGGCCTGCGCACCGACGAGACCATCATGGTCGGCGACACCATGGAGACCGACATCCTCGGCGCCGTCCAGATGGGCTACCGCAGCGTGCTCGTCCTCAGTGGCGGCACCCAGCGCGAGGATCTCCGGAACTTCGCCTACCAGCCCGACATCATCGTCGACCACGTCGACGCGATCTCGGACGAGTTCATCTTCAGCCACGAATTCGCCACGGCGATCTGAACCCCTTTCTAGGTTAGCGGATGGTTAACGCGGCAGACTGTTGATTCTTGGGTTTCTCTTCAGTTTGTCGCACGGTCACAGCAGGTGCGGGATTTTCTTGGGTTAAATCCCGCACCTGATGTGGTCTTCTTCTTCGGAAGAACTTAGCGGCGGCCTGGTCAGGCCGCCGTTATGCGTTTCAGGCACCGGCCTGGAAAAGGAACCCGGCTCCGGGCGGACCGGAACCAGGTGCTATGGCGCATTGCAAAGAAAGTGGGGATTAGCTGAAGGCGGGCACCAGCTCCGCGGAGGAGGAATCCCGCAGCCGCTCGATCTTGGCGACACTGGCCCGGACCGCGGTCAGGATCTGGATGACCTCCCGCAGGTCGTCGCTGGCCAGATCATCATGGTGCGCCAGCTTCGTCATCGACTTGATCACCTGCCGGTCCACCCGCAGGCACTCACGCGGCAGGCCATCCCGGAAAGTCGGGAAGCGCCGGTTCACCAGCGACATCCAGATGCGCTGGAAACGCGCCTCGCGACTGGACTCGAGTTCCGGCTGAACTCCGTTCTTCTGGATCAGCGCCGCCAGCCGGTCGGCCTGGTCCTTCCGCTCGTGCGCGATCTCCGCGCAGGCGCCCATCAACAACGACGATCCGCTCAAACTGGCGGCGTGGAAGTGAGCGCACACCGAGTCGATCAACAAGGTGAGCGTTTCCTGAAAGATTTCGGTACGAACAGGCGGGACAGCGTTCATCCCTCCCCTATCGCAAAAACAATGCCGAAAAATGACAACGCATTGTTCGGCGCTGACGATCCGGCACTTGCGTTGTTTCCATCCCGTTAGAGAAGCGCCGATCTGCGTAAATCCCGCCGCATTTTGCATTTGCGGCGGGCAGGTCATTGCATTTTTCAAAATCTTTCTAACGGGCCTCCGTCGCCGCCTCGGCCGCCCGCTGCCACGCCTCGGCCAGCGTCGGGTGGTAGTGCGGCAATTGCAGATATTCGTCGATGGTCAGCCGTCGGGAAATGGCAAACTGGAGCAGATGCCCGGTCTCCGCGACCTGCGGGCCGACCGCCGTTGCGCCCAGGATCAGCCCGGTGCCGCGGTCGATCGTCACTTTGGCAAAGCCGTGCCGGGCGCCGACGATGATGCCCTTGCCGTAGTCGAAATAATCCTGCCTCCCGCTAACCGGATCATAGCCCTGCCCGCGCATCGTCTCCTCATCGATCCCCACCTTCATCACCTGGGGCTCGGTGAACAGCGCCGTCATCGCCGACTCCTCATGCCATACCGCCAGCGGCTCACCGCCGCCGCCATGCAGCAGCCGGGCGATATTTTTCGCCGCCACCTCACCCTGGATCACCGCCAGATGCACCACTGGAAAAGGACTGGCGCAGTCGCCCGCGGCAAAGATGTGCGGCACCGAACTCGCCGCATGCCGGTCGATGAGGATCCGCCCGTGCTTCATCTCGACCCCGCTGGCTTCGATCCCTTCCGTGCGCGGACTTCGCCCGGTCGCCACCAGCACGGCATCCGCCCGCAGCGGCTCGCCCTGCTCCGGACGCAGCGTGAAAACGCCATCGGCATGGGCCACTTTCGCGATCGTCGTCTTGCGCAGAAAGCGGATGCCGCGCGCCTCGCTCTCCGCCTCCAGCGCCTTCGCCACCTCGGGGTCGAATTCTTTCAGCGTCCGCTCCGAGCGGATCACCACGGTGACCTCGCTGCCCAGCCCCTCGAAAAGATGCGCGCATTCCATCCCGATCGCCCCGCCGCCGAGAACCACCAGACGCTTTGGAATGAAGGGCAGCCGCACCACCTCGTCGCTGGTCCAGTAGGGCGTTTCCTTCAGCCCCTCGATCTCCGGCACCGCTGGCGCCGAGCCGGTCGCGATCACGAAAGCCCGCGCCTCCAGCCTCTCCCGGCCGCCGTCACGCAGAGTCACTTCCACTTCATGCGGCGAAAGAAAGACCGCCCCGCCCCGGATCAGTTCATATCCGGCCTCTTTCATGCCCTCGACCCGGCTGTGCCGGAAATCCTCCACCAGCGTCTCGACCCGCTTGCGGATCGCCGCCGCATCAGCCGTGGCTTCACCCGCCACGACGATCCCGAACCGCCCCGCCTCGCGGATGTCGCGCAGCCGGTTGGCCGACTCGATCAGCGTTTTCGAAGGCATGCACCCGCGCAGAACGCACAGCCCGCCCAGCACCCCGGCATTCTCGATCAGGGCCGTGGCAAGCCCCAGCTTCACTGCCATCGCGGCCGCGGCATGACCGCCGCTACCGCCGCCGATCACCAGCAGATCGTAGGATTTCATGGACTGATCAGGTGCCACCCGGACTCGTCACTACGACCGTAGTCGGGCGAGGCCGTGGGGATGAAGCGGGCGCCGTCGAAGGTGTGGATCGTCACCGACAGATGCAGGCGGCTGAAGTGGATTTCATGAAAGCCCTGGGGCTCACCCTGCAAACGCGTCGAGCACACCGTTCCCGCCTGCGAGACCATCGTGGTCCAGCCGCCGCAGTCGATCGGAGCCACCATCGAGACGTGAAAATGACCGCACAGCACCAGGTCGACCTTCGCCTCAGCCAGCGCC
>JAQGPE010000401.1 GCA_028293225.1 Akkermansiaceae bacterium
GTGCTGGACACCTTCGAGCAGCATTTGTAGCGGTTGTCGATCTGGCAGACTTATTCACGGGATTAAGGGACTCCCTGGGAGTCGCACTGGTCGTTGTTGTTGACGGACACCTCAGCGAGGCGCCGGACGTTGGCCTCGCGGGAGCGGAAGTCGCCGCCCTTGATGGTGTCATAGAAGAGGCGCTGCACCGAGTCGCCGTCATTCTGGTAGTTCTTCGCGGCGTTGATCCCGCCCTGGGCGGCGATCGAGTGGGCGCGGCGTGGCGAATCCTGATAGCAGAAGCACTTCACGTTGTATCCCAGCTCGGACAGGGTGGCCGCGGCCGCTCCGCCCGCCAGCCCGGAACCCACCACCAGCACGGTGAATTTCCGCTTGTTGGCCGGGTTGATCAACTTGGAGTCCATCTTGTGCTTGGACCACTTTTCCTCCATCGGACCGGAGGGAATCTTGCTGTCGAGAGCCATGGGAATGGGAAATGGAATGAGGTGCGAAAAAGGGGGCCGCGGGTCACATGCCCTTGCCGAAACCGAAGGCCTTGATCCCGATGGGGATCGAGATGAAGCCAAGCCAGACCACGAGGGCGAAGCCGCGGGAAATGAAGGAGACGATCGGCGCCGACTTTTTCGAGCGCAGGCCGAGGGTCTGGAACATCGCGCCGACGCCGTGGCTGACGTGCGAGCAGAGCATCGACATGGCGATGAGGTAGAAGATCACCACCGGCCAGGAGGAGAAGCCGACGATGACCATTTTCCAGGCGTCCGGGCGGGGCTCCTTCGAGAAAGGATCGAGGTAGGTGCTGTAGTCGCTGCCGGTCTTGAAGGTGAACTGCATCAGGTGCAGGATGATGAACGCCAGCAGGGTCAGGCCGGTCCAGATCATGATCAGGGACGACTTCGGCGCCTGGATCGTCGCCTTGTAGGCGTAGGGAATGCGCGAGGCCTTGTTCTCCCGGGTCAGGGAAATGGTCGCAAAGATGTGCAGCAGGACTGCCGCCAGCAGGCCGGCGCGGGCCACCCAGATCAGCATGCCGTGGCCGATGGTGTGCAGGAACTCAGCGTATTCGTTGAAAGCGTCGCGGCCCTTGAAAACGAGCAGGTTGCCCGTCAGGTGGCCTGCGATGAAGAGGACCAGGGCGAGACCGGTGAGGGCGACCACATACTTGCGGCCGATGGAGGATTTCCAGACCCGGGAAACGATCGGGAAGTTGGTGGCGGTGGCGTTCATGGACGGCGAATTCGGATCAGCGCGCGGGAGAATTAGGACCCGGCCCGGCGGGGTGCAAGGGGAGAGTCCATGCGGTGCAGGATCGACGTCGAAAAAAGCGGAATCGGGAGATCAAAAAGGATGAGAGAGATGGGCGACGCCGAGCCAGGCAGCGGCAAACCCGGCGATCAGGCACAGCGAAACGATCGCGCCGACCGGCATGACCTGGCGCTTGATCAGGGCGGGGACGGCGCCCAGGAACAGCCAGATCACGACTTTCACCATCCACCAGTGCTGGTCCATCGGCGGCTTTTTCAGCATCGCGAAGCCGAGCAGTAGGGAAATTAGCAGGGCGATTCCATGGATCATGGAGCCGGTCTTGCGCGCCCAGGGTGAGTCAGGAACCAGAAGCATGCCAATCCCGGTGAAAATCCCGAAGGCGGCGGTGATGTGAAGGGCCTTGAAAAGAAGCGGATCCATGACGGGTTCGGATGTTGCGTTTCCCGCAACCTGCCCGGCAAGCGAAACCTCCTCTTCGCTAGCGGTCATTTGCACCGGTCTGGTGATCGCTTGCCGCTGTCCGGCTGAATCCGGTCAGAGCCGCGGAGAGTAGAAGGCTTGGGGCGCGCTGGCCGTCCAGCCTCCGATGTCAGGCCGGGAGTATTCCTTCTTTTTCCGGTCCCACCGCCCGCGGAGGACGCTTCCCTGCCAGATGTCGACCACTTCGGCTGCCGGGTCGTAGTCTATCCGGCTGCCATTCCGCCAGGAACTGCCCTCGTGATCCAGATAGCACCAGCCCCACCTGGCATTTGGCTCCAGGAAATAGAATCCCACCTGGTAGCCCTCCATCGTGAGAACCTGGGTGACCAGGGTGCGCGTTCCGTCCGGAAGGGTCCGCTCGGCCACGATCCGGGGTCGATTCATCTCCCTCAGGATCAGCCCCGTTGCGACCAGAACCGCAAGACCAAGGAAGACGAACCAGGCGATGAGTTTCCTGTTCATGACAGGGGCTAAACTGGCTCCGTTTCCGTGAACAGGTCCAGAAGGAACCGCGGAGGCGTCGATCGTCTCGTGTCAGACCGCCGCCGAGAGCTTCGGAATCGCGGCCAGCAGCTTCTTGGTGTAGTCGTTCCGAGGATTGCGGAACAGGGCCTCGGCCTCGCCTTCCTCGACGATCTTGCCGGAATGCATGACCACGATCCGGTCGGCCAGGTAGCGCACCACGCCGAGGTCATGAGTGATGAAAATCATCGTCAGTTGGAGCTCCGCGCGGAGCTTTTTCAGCAGGTTGAGGATCTGGGACTGGATCGACACGTCCAGTGCGGAGACCGGGTCGTCGGCGTTGACCTGCTTGGGCTGGGGGGCCAGGGCCCGGGCGATCGCGATGCGCTGGCGCTGGCCGCCGGAGAACTCGTGCGGGTATTTGCGCTGCAGGGCAGGGGAGAGGCCGACGGTTTCCATCAGGTGATCGACCCGCTGGGCGATCTCGGCTTTCGAAATCGAGGGGTGGCGCTGCTTGATCGCCTCCGCCAGCGTCGAAAAGACCGTCATGCGGGGGGTCAGCGACGCGTAGGGATCCTGGAAGATCATCTGGAAATCCAGGCGGCGGCGGCGAATTTCGCCGGGCGGAAGCAAGGCCAGGTTCTCGCCGTTGAGGACGATCGAGCCGGCGGTCGGCCGGATCAGTTGCATGATGGTCCGGTACAGTGTGGATTTCCCGCAGCCGGACTCGCCGACCAGGCCGAGGATTTCGCCCTTCTCCAGCGACAGGCTGACTCCGTCCACCGCGCGGATCACTTCCACCGCAGGGGCAAAGACCGAGCCGCCGTTCTTGGTGAAATAGGTCTTCAGATCGCTGATTTCGAGGTAGGCCACGGCCTCTTCAAAGCACGGCCTGCACCGGACGGCACGAAAAAAGTCGGGGCCGCGGCCGCTTCGACTCAAATCTTCCTTTCCGATAGTCGAACTTCGGCCAGCATGAGGATGCTAGCAAAGCGCGGGGACTTGGCCCGCGCCCTGCTAGGTCACTCCAGCACCCACGCTGAAGCATGATTGAAGCCTACGAGGCAGAAGGATTTTTCGATGAAATGTTCGAGAGCGACCACCGGGTGCGACCCCACTACGGTGCCCTGCTCCAAAGATTTTCCGGCCTGCCACTGGAGGATTTCGAAGCGCGCCGTGCCGCCTGCGATCAACATTTCCTGAGACAGGGCGTTACCTTCAACGTCTATCACGACGACCGCGGCACCGAGCGGATCTTTCCGTTCGATCCGGTCCCGCGCGTGATCCCGGCCAATGAGTGGGAGCATCTGGAAGCCGGCCTGACCCAGCGGATCATCGCGCTGAATCTCTTCCTGCATGATATCTATCATGAGCAGCACATTCTGCGGGATGGGATCATCCCCCGGACCTACATCGAGGACGCCAAGCACTACCGTCCCGAGTTCCGCGGCATGAATGTCCCAAAGGACATCTACATTCACATCTGCGGCAGCGACCTGATCCGCGGCGGCGACGGCACTTACTA
>JAQGPE010000411.1 GCA_028293225.1 Akkermansiaceae bacterium
CCCGGCATCCTTCAGCTTCCCTTCGTCCAGAGTCGCCAAGGCGAGGGTCTGCTTCGGAGTGAACCCGAGCGTCGCCATCTTCGCCTGGTCTCCGATATAGCCGTCGTTCACCAGCGGCGCCACCTCCTGCTCGATCTCACCCTTGCCGTCGATCTTCCCGAAAGCGCCTTCCTTGTAGCGCTGCATCAGGACGTCGCGCGCCTGGTCGGCGTGATTCTTGATCTCCATCCGCTGGCCCGATTTCACCCGGTTGAACCAGTCGGAGAGCGTGGCCTTCGATGCCGAGTCTTCCGGGAGCGAACGGATCAAGGAATCGATCTGAGCCGCCTTCTCGTCGTACTTGTCGTCGGTCACCTTGTAGTCGTCCAGCAACGCCGACACCTGCCCGATGGTGCTTTGCTGGTATCCCTCTGTGGCGTGGAGCGTCTTCAGAACGAAGTTGTCCCGCTGGGCGAGATCCTGCTTCAGGGTCGCCATCACCGAAGGGGAGAGCTTCTTCCCAAAAGTCCTCTCCAGGTCTTCCGGCTGGAGGTTCGGATTTGCCGCGATCTGGTCCTTGGCCTGCCCGATGGCGTCAAATGTAACGCGCCGCTCTGCCTGCTGCTGGATTCCCTGAAGCCGCGGGATGTCATCCACGGGGATGCCGTATTTCTTCGCTGCGTCGGGATCTGCCAGCCGCTCTTTCCAGTCGTTCGGGTTCCGGTCGATGTCCGCTGTCACCTTCGTCAGGGTCGCATTCCGATCACTCCTCGCGCGGACAGCTTCGAAATCGGCAGGTGGTACCAGCGGGCGCAGAAGTTCCAGGCCCCGCATGCGCAGATCATCGTCCCCAGCGGCCTCGCCCGCCTCGATGACATTCCCAGCGGCCTTCTTCGCATTCTGGAAAGTGGCGACGGCGGAATCGCGAATGATGCCGTTCGCCGCCTGGCCGGTGATGCTGTTGAAGTGCTGGGTCAGTTGTTGGCGCTGGGGCTCGGGCAGGTTCGGATCGGAGAGCCACTTTTGCCGGAGAGGCTCGATCGCCTTCTGATACCCATCTGACCAGCTGGAGGGATCGCCCGGATTCTTGATGATCTGCGCCTGGTATTCCGCGTTCGCCTTGGACAGTTCCAGGGTCATCTCCCCGGCCTTCGTCTGTAGGCCTGCCTCCTGGACCTTGGCGGCCAGCTGAAAGCCCTTCTCCCCCAGCCCCTGCACCGCCTCCCCGACCTGACCGAGTGCACGCCACGGGGCCGCCGCTGCGGACGGGTCAAACGTCGGCCCCATCCCGGGGGCCTGCACGGCGTTGTAGCCAGGGAGATCAATGTTAGCCATAGGTCAGTGAGTGGTCTTGTAGTAGCCCCCGGCGGCGCTGCCGAAGCCGGAGAGGAGGCTGCCCCCGGCGCTGATCGCGCCAGCCGTGGCCGCCTGCTGCCCGCCAAAGAGGCTCATTGCCGCCTGCGTCTGAAATTGTCGCTGCCGGTTGTCGGAAGCGTTGAAGGCGTCGAGCGTGGCCAGTTCCAGTTCGTCCGCCGATTCGCTCAGGACATCGAGGGAAGAGCCGGTGCCGATCTGCGTCCCTCCGCCGCCGATCTGTGCTTTGATCGCGCCGAGCCGCCGCTTGTTCTGCTCTCGCTGGCGCATGGCATTCTCGGAGGCCGTCTGAGCCTCGACGTCCGCCGCGTTGATCGCGATCTGCGCGTTGGCTTTGCCGACCGCATCCTGCGCCTGTCCCTGCTCGTAGGAGGAATAGGCGGTGCCCGCTGCGCCAAGAACCACCACCACCGCTGTGATTGCTGCCCAAGACATGTCAGTTTTCGAGTTTGGGGTTCTGATTTCTCCACTGGTTGCGCTGGTCTTCCGGGATCAGCGGGTTGTCGTGAGGCACGAGTATCTCCTCGGCGATCTTGTCGACGTCTGTGTGTTCGGTGACGTGGAAGGTGATCCAGACCGCGCCTCCCGCGTTCTCCGGGAACTCCGGATCGATGAAGAGCACGCGCTTTGTGCCAGGCTTGGTCAACCCCCAGTAAGGCGCGCGGTAGGTGACTGAGCCTTCGGTCTCGCTCATGACCTTGATCACTCCCCTGGAGATGTGGAAGGCGTGCTCGGTCTTGTGCTCCATGCTGGTGGCCATCGTGCCGGGCGGCATCAGGATCTCACGAATATAGAGGCCCGGGGCAAAGCGGTGGATCACCGGGCATTCGACATGCGGGCATTCCTGCACCAGCGCCGCCTCAAGCTCGAGGATGGTCGTGCCGCCCGGCAGAGTCATTTGTTCGGTTTTCATGGTGGTCAATCGTCGTCCCCGTAGATGTTGAACTTCGGCACCACGGCGAGGATGGTCATGGGCAGAGGTGCGGTCTGACTGATGACGAAGGACGCGTCGTAGTCCGACCGGTGCTCAAGTGATAGGTTCTTCCCGCCGGAAAACAATGGCACAGGCTGCTCCAGATCTTCCGCGGTGGTGATCGGGTCCCACTGTTCGCCGGTCGTGCGGGGCCCGTAGCGCCCGCCGCTGGACTGCAGGAGGACCAGATATACCTCATGGATGCGCTTCTTCCTCCCGACCGATGTCCCGTTTTGCAGGCCGACCTCCATCGCCATTGGCTCCAGCTGCGATTCGTAGCCAAGCCCGGCGACGATGATGGAGGCCGACTCCGGATCGAGCTCGTTGTTCAGGGTGATCTTGCCACCGGTCACCACTCGCGGCGGAAACACCGCACCGTCCGCGACAACCTGCACGGTCATTCCTTCGAGGTGATCCAGGCCGGTCATCTCGGTCAGCTCTACCCCCATGATCTTCCGGCCGGAGTCGACGAAGAACAAGTCGGAGAGGTTGCTGTCCGTTTGAGCCCGGAATTGATCGGGCCGGAAGCGCTCGATGAACCGCTTCTGCACGCCTCCAATCGTGCGGCGGACCACCACCCACACCTCGTCTTCC
>JAQGPE010000444.1 GCA_028293225.1 Akkermansiaceae bacterium
CTGAAGGCTGGCGGGCGCGAGGGTGTCGTGTTCAAGCAGATCGACAAACCCTACGAGGCGGGCCGCCCCGCTTCCGGCGGTCCGGCTCTCAAGTTCAAGTTCGAGGAGTCCGCCTCGTTCGTCGTCATCAAGATCAACGAAAAGCGCAGCGTCGCCCTCATACTGTTTGAGGGCGACAAGGTCAGACAGGCGGGCAACGTCACGATCCCCGCCAACCACGAGATCCCCGAAGTCGGAAAGGTCGTCGACGTTCGGTACTTATACGCGATGCGCGAGTCCGGCTCGATCTATCAGCCGGTCTTCCTCGGGGTCCGTGACGACATCACCAGCGAGGAATGCACGGTCGACCAACTCAAGTGGAAGTCCGAACCGGCGCGCGCCGCCTGACCATCCAACCCAAAACCAGAAGCGAACGGCCCGTTCTCCACTAAGGAGGCGGGCCGTTCGCTTTTCAACCATCGAACTCATGAAGAAATCAATTCGTACCACGCTCCTTTTCCTCGCGACCTGTGGCGGTGCCGTTTCGGCGTGTCGGCGTACCGTGCCGCCGCCGCTGCCACCACCTCCAGCGACGCTGAACGTGACGCATCGCGAGACCATCGTCGTTCTGCCGCCGTCCTCTGAGGGACACGGCGCGCTCCAGATCTCCACGACCCCAGAAGGAAAGGAGGCCGCGCCATGTCCTTGAAAGTCCTCGGCCTACGTGTCCTCGTCGTCATCGCAATACTCCTCTCCGGGTGCGGCGGCCCGGACTACACGCCCCATCGGCGACGGCCTGAAGGCGATCGGCATCTGTCTGGTCGTCTACGGTGTGGTCGCCGCACTGGCCGATCTCATCAAGGGGGAGCAGAACGCCTCGGAGCGGACCGAAACCAAGTCGCCCCGGAAACGGAAAAGCAGCAACCGAAAGGAGGATCAACCATGAAGAATCCCATTTGGACCCAGTGCTTCACCTCCATCACGCTGCTCGCGATCGCCGGCTTTGCCTTGATGATCCTGAGCGGCTTCTGGCACCTCGTGCTCGCGCTCCTCCTGATTGCGGGCGCGGTCGTCTGGCTTTGGGCCAGCCCGAAAAAGTAACCCGGCCGTCGCCTCCCATCAACGGAGCCCCGGCCATTAACCAGAATCGGCACTTTCGGCCGGCGCGTCTTTCGAGGCGTGCCGGCCGTTGTGCTTTCACAAGCAAAGAAAGGAAATCCCATGAAACCGATCCCTCTCCCAATCGCGGAGCTAAAGAACGCGCTAACCGGGCTGTCGAAAGTCATCCCGAAGCGCATGACGCTTCCCGTCCTGGTGGCGGTGAAAATCGAGCGCACCAGCGAAGGCTGGGTCGCCCTTACCGCCACCGACCTCGATTGTTTCGCCACCGTCCGGCTGGAGCAACCCACCGACGGCGAACCCGCCACCGTCATCCTGCCGTATGACGAGTTGCTCAAGACCAGCAAGGTGTGCGGAAAGAACTACACTGTCCTCGTCCAGAGCGAAGAGAAGCACACCGCTACCTCCGGCATCATCACCTACGCGGTCGGCGGCCAGGTCGTCGATCACCGGTGTACGTCCATCGACCCTGAGGAATTCCCCACAATTCCTCGGTTCAAGGGTGAAGCCATCCCGTTGCCCGATGCGCTGCGGTCGTCCCTTCACGAAGCGTTTCAATGCGCGAGCGAGGATGTGACGCGCTACGTCGTCACCGGCGCCCACGTCGATGTCAGCCGGGACGACGGTCACTACGTGGTCGGGACCAACGGACGCATTCTGTATTCGAGCAACTCGTTTCGGCTTCCGCTCAAGGAGTCGCTGAATATCCCACCCCACAAATTCGTTGGCTGGAAGGAGTTCAACAACGATGGCTCCTGGCAGCTCAAGATCGGCCTCCCCACCAAACGGGAGAAGCAGGAGGATGAGCCTGCATCGATCCAGATCACGAGCCGACGCTGGCGTTTCATCAGCCGCCAGATCGAAGGCATCTACCCGAATTGGCGGCAGGTCGTCCCGAGCGACAGCGCCTTCGACACCCGGGTGGAGATCGACCCGGCCAGCGCCGACCAGCTCGTTCAGACGATCGAGCGAATGCCCTGCCACAACCCGTCCCACATGACGATGGGGGTCCAGGTCATCCGCAAAACCGTAGCCCTGCTCGGCAAGGCCCCCGGCGCGGACCAGTGGACCAGGGTCGAGATCGAGACGGCGGCCGTGGCGGGCCATGATGTCACGATCCTCCTGGACCGTCGCAACATCGTCATGGCGCTCAAGTTCGGCCTCACCCGGATCGAATTCAGCGATGCCATGGCGCCGGTGCGCTTCAGCCACGATGGCCGGCAGATGATCGTCATGCCCATCCGGCCGGATACCGTTCCAGCCCAGACCGCCGCCGCTCCGGCGGAAGCGCCCGACGCCGGGGACGCAGAAGACCCCGTCAACCCTGACGCTCACCAACCCGCGGCGGACCCTGCCGCACAACCAGAGAAGCAAAACATGGCAACCACCACAACGCCGCCGGCCAGCAATGGTAACGGCACTCACAGTCCCGAACCCGCCGAAGCGAAAGGTCCGCTCGAGCTGGCGCTCGACCGGATCGAAACCATCAAAGGCTCGTACCGCGAGGCGGTCCGCGGCCTCAACGGGCTCGCCGAGACGCTCAAGCAGGCGCAACGCGAGCAGAAGACGAGCACGAAAGAGATTCAGTCCGTGCGGCAGACCCTCCGGTCGCTGCAAGCCGTCCGCATCTGAGGTCCGCCACCAGATCGCGAAGTGCCGCACACGTAGCCGGGTCGGTCGAGCCTCACGGCTTTTCCGGCCCGGCTTCGTTTAACGGCCTTCGACTACCGCGCCCGGCATCGCCGGCGCATCACACCGAAAAGACCATGGCCGATTACTTCACCAACTTCAGCCTCAGCATGCTGCTGCCCACCGAGGCCGCGCGGCAATACGCCATCGAACTCGCACAGCAGGCATCTTACGCACACCTCGGCGACGAGTCGTTACCGGACGACTTCCCCGCCTCCCTGCGGGAGGTAGTGGAAGACTGGCGGTTCGAGACGGTGGTCAGCCATCCATCGGAAGGCTGGGGCCTCTGGCTGCACTCCAGCTCCGGCGGCATCGATGCGTCTGCGCCTTCATCCAGCATCTCCTGCGGCGATTTGATCCCACAGGACACGTCACGTTCGAGTGGTCGCAAGACTGCTCCAAGCCGCTCACGGATGCGTACGGCGGAGGCGCCGCCTTCATCACGGCTCGCAAGATCAAAACCTTCAATACCGGGGACTGGCTGCACCGTCAGGTGGCCCGCCTCGCAGCAAAGAAACCGCGCCGGAATTTGTTCCGGCGCTCACCACGAAAGGAGAATCACCATGAACGACCTGCTCGACGTCCTCACCCGTGAGGGCGTGCTCATCAACGTCACCGTGCGCTACTGGCGCGGCTGCAAAAAGCTCCGTCCCGAAGACATCGGGCTCAAAGCCGACGCCGTCTCCGACCGGCTGATCAGCCTCGGCCACAAGCGGCTCCTGCCCAGGGAAGCCACGGCTGAGCTCGCCCTGATCGAAGGCCGTGCCCATTCGCTGATCGAAGCGAACACGTTCCCGTTTCTAAACGGACTCGGCCACTTCTTGCCCAATGCCAGGCTGGCGGACATTACAGACAAGCTGCGGGAGCTCGAGACCGAGTTCTGGCGGGCCAAGGAAGAATTCGTCGCCCACTACGCCCGGCACCGCCGGAGCGCGGTGGAGGAGTGGCAAACCGCAGCCGAGAAGCTCGTGCCCAATCCCGCGCGGCTCGTGGCCACGATCGCGGCGGCGTTTCCGCTCGCGCTCGAAAAGCACTTCGGCTTCGACACGACGCTCTTTCAGATCGCCGTGCCCGAAGGGATCAGCGCCGACCTGATCACGCTGGCCGAACAGCGGCAGGTCGTCACCGCCCGGCAGCAGGCGGCGCAAGCCGCCGGGGCGAAGATCCGCGGGGACACGGAAAAGTTCGTCGCGGAATGTGTGGCCTCCCTGCGCGAGCAGACCGCCACCCTCTGTGAGGAAATGCTCCAGAGCATCAGCGACGGAAAAACCGACGGCGTCCATCAAAAGACGCTGAACCGGCTCACCCGGTTCATCGACCAGTTCAAACAGATGAACTTCGCCAACGACGTGGAGATGGAGGCCCAGCTCGAACGGGTCCGCCGCGAGTTGCTCAGCCGGACGGCCGCGGAATACCGGGACAATAAGCCTGCTCAGCGTTCGCTGCGCGACGGGCTGAGTGCGCTGGCCGGGAAAGCCCGCGAGCTGGCCCAAGCCGATGCCCGCGAGCTGGTGCAACAATTCGGCGAGCTTGGGCGGCGCCGCTTCCACTTGGCGGCATGAGCGGCCCGGCTATCGCGAAGTGCTGGACGTTCGCCTCGTCCAGCGGGCGCGGCACGTACCAGACCCTGCTCTACGCGGACGGCGCGACCAGTTGTGATTGCCCGGATGGTGCCGGCGCGTCGCCGCAGACAGCTCGCGCAGTTGCAAACACACCCGCTCCGTGCTGATGGGAACCGCCGACCGGGAGTGCCAGAGCATGCACGACCCACACGCCCCGGCAGCGGTGCCGGTCACGGCACCTACGCCCGCCCAGCGGGCGATCACGCCGTTCGGCCAGCTCGGCCGGCGGAAAATCCAAACCTGAAATCAACGAAAGGAGAACCATGAGTCACTTCACGACCATCCGGACGCAGGTCCGCGACCTGGACGCTCTGCGCCAGGCGCTCGGCGAGCTCGGGGTCACGCTGCATGAGAAAACCAACGCCCGCGGCTACGCGGGCAACACGCTCAACGGCGATTACGTCATCCGGCTGAAAGGCCCCTACGACATCGCCCTCAACCAAACCCCGGACGGCTCCTACGGCCTGACCACCGATTGGTGGGATGGCCATGTGGCAAAGGAGGTGGGCGCCAACTTCGGCCACCTGCTCCAACTGTACGGAATCCGCAAAACCACGATCGAGGCCCGCAGACGCGGGCACTCCGTCCGCCGCCAGGCGCAGCGGGACGGCTCGATCAAACTCGTGATCGGAGGTGTGGCATGAAACCGACCATCGAAGTTACTGTGTCTCCCACCGGCGAGATCCTCATCGACTCCGTCGGCTTCAAGGGCGCCGATTGCGAGAAGGCCACGCGCTACCTGGAGGAGTCGCTCGGCGTCGCCGGCCCGAAGCAAAAGAAGCCGGAGTACCATCAGCGTGGGCGGACCGCGCTAACCCAGCGGCTCGGGCCATGACGCCGCACGTCCTGACCTTCACCGAGAGCGGTGAGGGTCATTGCCTCTACACGGAGGCGATCGACCTTGGCTCGATCGGCCGGCTCACCATGCAGCGGGCCACGAGCATCGAGTTCGATGCGGCCAGCCAGCAATGGGAGGTGCGCGACGCCGGTGGCGCCCTCCTCCACACCGATCCTTCCCGCGAGGAGTGCCTCGCGTGGGAACACCGGCACTTCAATCAGTAGCTAAAAAAGAAAGGAAACAAACCCATGCGTGAGAAGATCACCCACTACATCCGGGCCGGGTACGCCGGCCTCTACCTCGTCTCGCACGAGGAACAGCGCGTCGAAGCTGAGCTCAAGGCCATCGCCTCCACGCTCCAGCACGGGCTCTACGCCTGGTCGGCCACGGCCGGCCTGATCGACACCGCCACCGGCACCTCCCGAGGCGCCCAGGACCCGATGGAGGTCTTGGGCGTCCTCTCCGAACTGCCCGAGGACAGCATCGTGCTCCTGCGCGATTACCACCTGTTCTTCGACGACCCGAACCCGCTGCTGCTCCGGCAGCTCAAGGATCAGCTCCGGGCCGGCAAGACCAAGGGCCACACCGTCGCGGTGCTCGGCTGCCAGCTGAAGCTGCCACCGGAGCTGGAGCGCGAGTTCATCGTCGTCGACTTCACCCTGCCCGGAGCGGAAGCCTTGGGCGAAGTGCTCAGCGGCATCCTAAAATCGACCGGCAAGAAGCGGCCCTCACCGGCGTCCACCGCCGCGCTGATCGATGCCGCCCGCGGGCTGACCACCACCGAAGCCGAGGATGCTTTCGCGCTCTCCGTGGTGGAATGCGGCGACCTGAACCCTGTGGTCGTTGCACGGGAGAAGGCGCAGGCGGTGAAGAAGAACGGCCTGCTGGAGCTCATCGAAACGAACGAATCCCTGGATTCGATCGGAGGCCTCGATCTCCTCAAGGAGTGGCTGCTCAAACGTCGGGAGGCGTTCACCCCGCGGGCGAAGGAGTACGGCCTGCCGATGCCGAAAGGCGTGTTGATCCTGGGTATCCCCGGTTGCGGTAAATCGCTGACCGCGAAGGCCACCGCGAGCGTGTTCGGCGTGCCGCTCCTGCGCTTGGATGCCGGGCGGATCTTCGCCGGCCTGGTCGGGCAATCGGAGTCCAATCTCCGGGCCGTGATCCAGACCGCCGAGGCTATCGCCCCGTGCGTGCTCTGGATTGATGAGCTGGAGAAAGGGTTCGCGGGCAGCCGCAGTTCGGGCTCGACCGATGGCGGGACCTCCTCGCGGGTCTTCGGCTCGTTTATCTCGTGGATGCAGGAGAAGCAGTCGCCGGTGTTCATCGTCGCGACGGCCAACGACGTGAGCCAGCTCCCGCCCGAGCTGCTCCGCAAGGGGCGCTGGGACGAGCTGTTCTTCGTCGACCTTCCCACCCCGGAGGAACGGGAGGCCATCTGGCAGATCCAGATCGGGAAGTTCCAGCGGGATCCCCAAGGGTTCGATCTCCGGCAGTTGGCGAAGGTCACGGAGTCGTTCACCGGGTCCGAGATCGAGCAGGTGTTCATCGAGGCCCTCTACCGGGCGTTCGAGCAGGAGGAGGAACCGACAGACCTGACCATCGGCGCGGCACTGATCGACTTCGTGCCGCTCTCCAAGCTGATGGGCGAATCCATGACCGCCCTGCGCACCTGGGCCAAGGGCCGGGCTCGGCCCGCCACCACCCCGCCGACGGAGCGCAGCACCCGGAGGATCACGGCATGAGCGCCCCGACCAAGATCGAACGCGATCACTACGCGAAGCTCGTGGGGCGGCAGATCACCGCGATCATCTGGGAGGAGATGGAGGGCCAGGCGCTGCCGATCCTCCTCCTCACCGGGCGGGACCGCGATGGCAACGCAGCGACGGCTGCGGTCCTGATGGACCCGGAAGGGAACGGGCCGGGCCACCTGGACCACAACCTGTGAATTCTCTTCGCGCAGGGATGCTGCGGCATCTGTTGCATGCGTGCCGCGTCCGGTTCTGGATTGACCTCCTTCTGGTGAGTCGGTTAGGCGCGGACGGAAAAAAAGGAAACCGCTCAGACGGGTTCCTTTTTTTTTAGGTATCAGAGATGGGATCCTCTAACCGTCCAACCCTTAAACCGAGTGACCGTCGCCCCAATTCGGTGGAAACTGTTACTCAGGAGACCGTTCGTTTAAACGATATTATGAGCGACTAGTCCGGATAGAAATGCCGGTCGCCCGCCGTTCGACGGATGGCGAATATAGGAAGCGCGGATATGCGGAAAGTGCGTCCCGAGGGTACTCTCCGCAGTGCGCCCGACTGCAAAAACCCGCTGTGGAGTAAGAATGTGGATAACGACGGCGAGAACCGTGGCACCAAATGCCTCCTCCGAGGGCGTAGGTGGCCGGTTGCGGTGGCTGCCGGGAACATGCGGGTGGAAGGGGAAAGCGTTCCAGAGGGCGGGAAGACGAGAACTACAAGAGAGTCGATCCCAAACCATCGTGGCGGCAGCTTCGGACTGAGAACCGCTGACGAGAAGACGTGGGCGCAGACCGCGAAGAAAGGGGTGAAGCGACGACATGAGGACGTGCTCACTCGTGAACGGAAGACCCGTGAGGGCGCAGCCTGCCCATCCGGGAGCTTCGCCTACGAGCAAGTCGCCGGAAAACGGATGTGCGATAAGCCCGCTGAGATACTCGCCGACGTTCGTGAGCAGAGCGGGCGATGTATAGAAATTATTGACCGTTGCACTCCCAGAATATCCTGTGAGTGTAGACAGCAACGTCGAAATGGCACTCGGATTCGGCACGGTGAGAACGGCCTAACGCCCGGTGGCCGGTTGGGGAAGGATAGAGCAGGCAGTATATGGACGCACGGCAGGGATAACCCGCTCAGTCTAAGGTTCTCCATGTACAAAAGCAATCTGAAACAATCGAGTGTTTTGAGTCTTCGAAGGCACGCTTCGGACGTTCGCATGCGGAAAAGTACGTGACGAGATGTTCAATGCTTGCGACCATTCCGCATGGACTTTCCGCTTCCCGACGCCTGCGCAAATCTGAGGTTCTCCAAGGACGCTTTCGGCTTTGAGGAGGTCCTTAACTCATTTTCCGAGGCCAAACGCATCATTATCATCACCTACAGCCTTGATCTCAAGTCTGGGGCCAAACTCCTAGCCTTATTGCGGTCACTCCCTGGCCAAGTTCATGTCACGCTAATAACGTCTGTGCCAGGCCGTTGGGAGAA
>JAQGPE010000449.1 GCA_028293225.1 Akkermansiaceae bacterium
GAACAGGGCGTCGCCAGCGTGGTGTGCGAAGAGAAGCACATGGGTTCGCGGGCAGGCGTTGTCGTGTGCCGTAGCCCGCAGGTGGCGGTGGACCGCTTCGGGCTGCCGGGTCCGCGACGCGGCGTGATCTACACCCGCACCGGCCGGCCGTTCTTCAGCCATGGCCCGCTGGAGCAGGAGATCCTGGAGCGGCTGGCCGCAGTGCTGGAAAAGGCCGGTCTGTGGGATGAGCTCGCCACCGACTGGCTGTGCCTGGACTGCGAACTGATGCCGTGGTCACTGAAGGCAAAAGGACTACTACAATCCCAGTATGCCGCGGTTGGCGCTGCGGGTGAGGCCTACACCCACGCCGCCGTGGATTTCCTGAGTCACGCCGCAGAGGCATCCCACCTCGATGAAGAATCGCGAAATGGCATCGCCGCTTTGTTGAGCATCTCCCAGGAGAAGCGCAAGGCGCTGGGAGACTACCGCGAAGCCTATCGCCACTACTGCTGGGAGGTGCTGAACGTCGAGGACGTGCGGCTCGCTCCCTTCCATTTCCTGGCGGCGGAGGGTGCGACCTTCACCCAGCACGACCACCTCTGGCACATGGCCATGGCCGGGCGGCTGGCGGCCACCGAACCCAACCTGTTCCCGGCAACGCGCTGGCGCGAAGTGCGGCTGGACGACGAGGCCGAAGTGGCCGCAGCCGTCCGGTGGTGGGAGGAACTTACCGCCGTGGGGGGCGAGGGCATGGTGGTGAAGCCGCGCGATTTCATCGTCCGCAGCGAAAAAGGCATCGTCCAACCGGCGGTGAAATGCCGCGGCCGGGAGTACCTCCGGATCATCTACGGGCCGGAGTATGACCGGCCGGAAAACCTGAGCCGCCTGCGCCAGCGCAGCCTGCGGCACAAGCAGTCGATGGCGGACCGCGAATTCGCACTCGGGCTGGAGGGTCTGGAGCGCTTCATCGCCCGGCGTCCACTGCGGGAGGTCCACCAGTGCGTCCTGGCGGTCCTGGCCATGGAGAGCGAACCGGTCGATCCGCGCCTGTGAGATCTTCTCAGCGGCCCAAAGCGGCGCGCTCGCGCAGGCCCTGGACCACGGTCGCTGCCAGCGGGGTCATCTTGCCCCGCCACGCGGCGGCGATCGCCAGCTCCGGACAGTTCGGGATTTCCCAGGCCTGCATGCCCTTCGGGTGGGCGATGCCCGGGGCGATGACGCTGAGCGCCGCACCGAAGCCGCTGGCTCCGTAAGCGTGCACCAGGTCGAGATTGTCCACCTCGATGCTGGCGGGGAAATCCAGGCGGGCCTTGGCCAGCGCTTTCGCAAAGAGACGGCTGAGCGGGACATCGGCGGACGGCCGGATCAGCGGCAGCTCCACCGCGATGCCGTGGAGACCGGAGCGCGGCACCTGGTACGAGGCAGGCAGTAGCAGCACCAGCTTCAGGGACAGCAGCACCTCGACATTCACGCCGGGTGGCGGCTTCGACTCCAGTTCGCAGACCGCGAGATCGACCTCCTCCTGCTCCAGCAGGTCGAAGGCGCCCTGCTGATTGGCATCCAGCAGCATCAGCTCCAGATCCGGGACCTCCTTTTTCAGGCGGGCCAGGACGGCGGGCAGATGCTCGCGGATGATGCTGGCCGGAGCGGCGAGGCGCAGGCGGCGCGAGGCGGTCCCGGCGATGCGTGCGGCGACGTCCGGCAGCGCACGGAAAAACGGGTAGAGGAAATCGTAGAGCTCCTTCCCCGCCGGAGTCAGCTGGAAGGGCCGGCGCTGGAACAGCCGCACGCCCAGATCGTTTTCCAGCTCGGAAATCTGACCGCTGATGGCCGGCTGCTGGATGCCGTAGGGCATGCTGCGGGCCGCCGCCGTGATCCCGCCACTGTGGGCGACATGATAGAACAACTCGAGGTGATGGAGGTTCGGGGCCGCAGACATGTTCGGAGGCGTCGATTCATGGCATAACCCCGCGCGGACAGCACGCAGAACCTTTGCCGCAGCGGCTTTCCATTTCCCCTGAATGGGTTAGCGTCATCTTGTGGATGGCAAAGTCAGCGTGGGATTCGACGGCGACTGCCTGATGTGCAGCCGCGGGATGCGCTTTCTCGCGGAACACGACCCCCGCAAGCGCTTCCGTTTTCTGAAGCTGCAGAGTGAACGCGGCCGCCGGATGGAGGAGCAAGCCGGCGAAACCGGTCTGAAAACCATGCTGGTCGAGGCCGACGGGCGGATCTACTCGCGCTCCGCCGCCATCCTGCGCTGCCTGCAAGCGATGGGCGGCGTCTGGTCGCTGCTGGCCGCGGCGGGACGGATTTTTCCCGGGCGCGACTGGCTTTACGATCTGATCGCCCGCAACCGGCAGCGCTTTTTCAAGGGCAGTGTCTGCGCCCTGCCCTCCCCGGCCCTGCTGGAACGGATGGCCAGCGATGGGGACGGGATTTGACAGCTGGGGACCGAGGGGCTTCTCTCCGGCGTGTCGCCCGACGCCCGGCAGGATTTCGCGTTTTCGTTCCTGAGCATCCTTTTCGAGGGAGCCCCTTTCATCCTCCTCGGAACCCTCATCAGCGGGTTCATCGACATCTACCTGCCCGCCGGTGCGATGGACCGGCTGCTGCCGAAAAAGCGCATTCCGGCGATCCTGGTCGCGGGCCTGCTCGGCGCGATTCTGCCCGTTTGCGAATGCGCCGTCGTGCCGGTCATCCGCCGGCTGGTGAAAAAGGGCCTGCCGGTCTCCTGTGCGCTGACCTACATGCTGGCGGCGCCGATCGTCAATCCGGTGACCGCGCTGAGCACCTGGAAGGCCTTCCAGAACGCGCCGATCCTGGTCGGTCACAGTCAGGTTTCCGCCGGGCTGGTGATGGTCGTTTCACGGCTCGGCCTGGGTTACCTGGTGGCCGTGCTGGTCGGCATCGTGGTCTCGAAGATTCCGCTGACGAAGCTGCTGCGACGCAGCCTGGCCGAGCAACTGACGAAGACTCCGGAAAAAGAGGAGGAGCATGCCCATCCCCACGAGCATGAACACGCTCACGGCGAAGAGGGCTGTGGCTGCGGCCACGATCATCATCACCACGATCACAACCGCGAGCACGCTCACCCTCACCACGGCGAAGACAACCGCCTGGTGGCGGCGATCCGCTCCGCCATGCGCGATTTCATCGATGTCGGCGTCTACTTCGTGATCGGCATGATCATCACCGCGCTGTTCAATACCGGGATCGCCCCGGGAGCCGCCTGGCTGGACAGCCTGGCGCAGAGCAAGATCGGCTCCCCGGCCGCGCTCATGCTGCTGGCCTTCGTGCTCAGTCTGTGCAGCACCTCCGACGCCTTCATCGCCGCGACGCTCAGTAAATTCAGCTACGGGGCGAAACTTGCCTT
>JAQGPE010000471.1 GCA_028293225.1 Akkermansiaceae bacterium
CATGGGCGCAGCGGCCCTGGGCGATCTCGTTTTCGTGGTGCGGGAAGACCAGGTCGACGCCGCCGGAGTGCAGGTCGAAGTCCGCGCCCAGGTATTCCTGGATCATGGCCGAGCACTCGAGGTGCCAGCCCGGACGGCCCTCGCCCCATGGCGACGGCCAGAAATTTTCACCGTCCTCGGGCTTGCGGGCCTTCCAGAGCACGAAGTCGGAGAGGCCCTCCTTTTCATACTCGTCGGCATTGGCGCGGGTGTTCTGGGTCTTGCCCAGCTCCAGTTCGCGCTGGTCGAGCCGTGACAGCTTTCCGTAGCCGGGGAAGGAGGCGATGTTGAAATAGACCGAGCCGTCCTCGGAGGCGTAGGCGTTGCCCTTTTCCACCAGCGTGGAAATCATGTCGACGATCTGCGGGATGTGCTCGATCGCGCCGGGCTCCACGTGGGGAGCGAGCAGGCCGAGCTTGCCGCAGTCGGCCTGGAACTTCTCCGTCCAGAAGGCGGTGAAGTCGCCCAGCGTCCGGCCGGCGGCCTGGGAGTCGCGGATCGTCTTGTCGTCGACATCCGTGATGTTGCGGACGTGGAAGGTCCGGGTGCCGCCGGTCTCCAGCGTGCGGCGGAAGACGTCCTGGAGCACGAAGGTGCGGAAGTTCCCGATGTGCGCGGGGCCGTAGACCGTGGGACCGCAGCAGTAGAAGCGGTAGGTCGAACCATCCAGGGGGCGCAGCTGCTTGAGCTCGCGACCCATCGTGTCAAAGAGGCGCATGACCGGGAGGGGAAATCCGAGGGGGGCGGCCGCACAACCGCCGCGGACCTGGGCTGATTTCAGCCGATGATGCCGACCTGCAGGGCGAGCCGGTAAAGCGCGTAGCAGAAGGCAACCACCAGGAAAAAGGTGAAAACGTAGACGCTTTTCTCGATCTGAGTGCGGGTCATGGCGGGCGCGTTGTAGGCCCGGCGGGGGCGGGAGCCAAGGCAGAAAATCATCCGCGGCGGCGGGCGGAGCGAAAAACCGCGCGGCGACGATGATGCCGGTCCGCGCCGCGATGACGAACACCGTCCCGACAACCGCGCACCGGGCGCTTGACCCCTGAGCGTCAAGTCTCCAGCTTTCACGCCCGCCGCGGCCCGATGTCACGGCGTTTCCCCACAGACCACCTATCGCCATGGCAGCGAAGATCTATACCAACAAGGACGCGTCCCTCGCGCCGCTGAAAAAGAAAACCCTGGCCGTGATCGGCTTCGGGTCCCAGGGCCACGCCCACGCTCTCAATCTCAAGGACAGCGGCCTGAACGTCGTCATCGGCCTCTACAAGAAGTCGAAGTCCCGCGAGGTTGCCAAGAAGCTCGGCTTCGAAGTCATGGACACCGCGGACGCGGTCAAGGCTGCCGACGTCATCTTCGTTGCCACTCCCGACACGGTGGTGCCTGAAGTCTACGTCAAGGACATCGCCCCGAACCTGAGCAAGGGCAAGACCCTGCTTTTCTCCCACGGCTTCGCGGTCTTCTTCAAGACCATCGACCTGCCGAAGGACATCAACGTCATCCTCGTCGCGCCAAAGGGCCCGGGCCACACGGTCCGCTCCCAGTTTGTCGACGGCAAGGGCGTTCCCGGCCTGATCGCCGTGGAGCAGGACGCCGACGGCAAGGCCAAGGACATCGCCCTGGCCTGGGCCCGCGGCATCGGCTGCACCCGCGCCGGTGTGTTCGAAACCAACTTCCGTGAAGAAACGGTGACCGACCTCTTCGGCGAGCAGTGCGTGCTTTGCGGCGGCGCCTCCGCGCTGGTGAAGGCCGGCTTCGAAGTGCTGGTGGAAGCCGGCTACGCTCCGGAGATGGCCTATTTCGAGTGCCTCCACGAGCTGAAGCTGATCGTCGACCTGATGAACGAGCAGGGCCTGGCCGGCATGCGCTTCTCCATCTCCGAAACCGCCGAGTGGGGTGACGTGAGCGTGGGGCCGAAGATCATCGACGCTTCCGTCAAGAAGCGCATGGCCAAGCAGCTCAAGGAAATCGAGAGCGGCAAGTTCGCCAAGGACTGGATCCAGGAATACAAGGACGGCTACCCGCGCTTCAACGCGATCCGCAAGGAAGAGGCTTCCCACCAGATCGAAAAGGTCGGTGAAAAGCTCCGCTCCACCATGAGCTGGATCAAGCAGAAGAAGATCAAGGCCGGCGCTTCCCAGGCCAGCTACGTGTCGAACTCGAAGTAATTCGGGCAGCGATCCGTTTGTTTTCAAGCCCGGCTTTTCCCGCGTGGAAGCCGGGCTTTTTCGTGGCCGGACGCGGCGCGTGTTTGCCCCGGAAGACCGGGTTGGAAACGGCCCCGAAATTCCACCGATGCCGCCGGAGGTTCTTGCAACCGGTCTAACGGCCGTTTAGGAGACCTTTCTTACCCAAGAACGGAATCCATCGACATGAGCGACGAGCGACAAAATAAAACCATCTTCTGGGGGTGCTTCATCGCCCTCATCACCACCGCGTTCGCGTTCATCACGCGCGCCTTCCTGGTCAACGATCCCGCCTTGTGGCCCGCCGAGTTCGGCCTGGACAAGGTGCAGGCTGGCGTGTTGTTCGGCGCGGGCATCTGGCCGTTCGCGATCTCGATCATTCTGTTCAGCCTGGTGATCGACAAGATCGGTTACCGCATCGCGATGCTGTTCAGCTTCGTGTGCTACGCCGCCTACGCCGCCATGGCGCTGAAGGCTTACGGCATCGTCCATCCCGGCGGTGCGGCCCTCACGGGCGACGCCCTGCTCGCCGCCCAGAAGCAGGCCTACGACTGCCTCTACTACGGCTCGATCATCCTGGGTCTCGGCAACGGCACGGTGGAAGCTTTCGCCAACCCGCTGGTCGCCACCATTTTCAGCCGCGAAAAGACCAAGTGGCTCAACATGCTTCACGCCGGCTGGCCGGGTGGCCTGGTGCTCGGTGGCCTGCTGACCCTGCTGCTCGGCAAGCAGGTGGCGGCCGACTGGCGCGTGCTGGTTTACCTCATCGCCCTGCCTGCCGTGGTCTACGTGCTGATCCTGGTCCGCGCCAAGTTCCCGGTGAACGAACGCGTCGCCGCCGGCACCAGCTACCGTGAGATGCTCGCCGAACTCGGCGTCCTCGGCGCGGCTCTGGCCAGCTATCTGGTGGTTGCGCAGCTCGGCCAGATCTTCAACTGGAACACCAACATGGTTCTCGGGATCGTGGCCGTGGTCGTCATCGCCTACGGCGCTTACTGCCGCTCGTTCGGCCGCCCGCTGCTGTTCCTGCTCTGCCTGGTGATGATGCCGCTGGCGACCACCGAACTCGGCACCGACGGCGCCATCACCGGCATCATGGAAGAGCCGCTGAGAGCCGCGAATCACAATCCGCTCTGGGTGCTGATTTACACGTCGGCGATCATGTGCTTCCTGCGCTTCCGCGCCGGTGCGATCGCCCACCGCATCAGCCCGCTGGGCCTGCTCTGCTGCTGTTCGTTGCTCGCCATTCTCGGCCTGCTGGCCCTGGCCCACGCTTCCGGCCTGGTCCTGATCTTCGCCGCCGCCACGCTCTATGCCTGCGGTAAGACCTTCTTCTGGCCAACCACGCTCGCCGTGGTCGCCGAGCAGTATCCGAAGGGCGGCGCGCTGACCCTGAACGCCATCGCCGGCATCGGCATGCTGACGGTCGGCATCATCGGCGGCCCGCTGATCGGCGCGCTGCAGGAGAAGTCCGCGCACACCGCGGTCGCCGCGCAGAAGCCGGCCCTGGTCGAGCAGATCTCGGCACCGGGCCACTACATCCTCGGTGACTACACCGCCGCGGACGAAGCCAAGATCGCGACCCTGCCTGAAAAGGACAAGGCCGAGGTCGAAGGCATCGTCAAGCACGCCAAGCAGGGCGCGCTCGGCACGGTGGCGATCTTCCCGGGCATCATGCTGCTGAGCTTCCTGGCCATGATCCTCTACTTCCGCTCCCGCGGCGGCTACAAGCCGGTGCTGATCGACGCTCCGAAACAACCGCTGACGGAAGCCAGATGATTCGAGAGGCTGGCCGACAGATTAATTGACTGACAAACACAATGATTTCTCGGCCCATGATGAACGGCGGCTCCTTTGCGGGGGCCGCCGTTTTTCGTGGCGGGATTGGAAGATGGAAGATGGAGGATGGAGTGCGAAGAATGCCAGCGCCTCCGAGAGGGCCAAGGGCCCGGCACCATACCAGCCTAGGCCGCAGCGAAGCGAAGGCCTAGGACTCAAAGTCCACGGCGCAGCCGCACGACGAACGCCGGAGGGCGTGATGCGGAGCGGGAGATGGCGGGGCGTTCGGTGGGTTGGGGCAGGCATTTCCCGAAGGGGTGGGCGGCAGGCACTGGCTGCAAGGTTCGGCACGGGGATGAGGCGGGCGCTCCTTTGCCCCCTGAACTGCGCCATTTCTCCCGCGCCCGTCTTGCGTCTACGACGAGCCTAGTAGACCTAGGCCTGGCGGCCTAGGCTGGTATGGGACCGGGCCTTTGGCCCTTTTGAGGCGGCGGCGTTTTTTGCTTCGCACTTGCCACTTTTCACTTCGCACCATTCCCGAACCACCTGCGGCGCGCCATCCACCATCCTCCATCCTCCAACCTCCATCCTCCATCCCTCACCTCCCCTCTTCCCTCTGCGGATTCTGCGCACTCCGCGGTTCATCCCCCGAAGCCTCCTCGGTGTCCTTCAAAGCGGTTGGCTCGGCGGTCCCCTTTTCGGTCAGCTTCTCGGCCTGGATGTCGAGGAGAGCCGACAGCGGCTGGTCGAGGGTGAGGCCTTTCACCTTCGGCGGCCTGGCCCAGCGGGGTTCCTGCCGCTCCAGGCGGTGCAGCGAATTTTCCTCGTGCAGCTTGCGGAGCTGGGCGACCCAGCGGCGGTCCATCCAGCGGTTGAACCACCACAGGCCGCGGCCGGTCAGGACGGTCAGCAGGACGCCGCAGGTCCACGCGACGGACATGGCGAGGCGGTGACCGCGAAAGGTGTTGGTCACGACGACCATCGACATGGCGATTTCCACCGCGATCAGGATCGCCCAGGTCCAGACGGTGGTGGACTCAGGGGCCAGGAAGATCCGGGCCACGACCAAACCGACACCGAAGACCCCGAAGCCGACGCCGAGCGAGGTCAGCAGGCCGAAATCGAACTGCCCCACGTCGTGCAGCGACAGCGATCCGTCCACCAGCATCCCGGCGGCGATGCAGGCCGCGCCGACGGCGAAGCCGAGCACGACGGTCACGGTGAACATGAACCAGTGCCTGACCAGCAGCCCGAAGCCTTCCGTGAAATAACTGCCGCCAAAGCCCATCGCGCGGCCCCCACCCTAGGCGGGACGGACGCAGCGTAAAGGGACGATTTGCGAATGGGATGCGGCCCCCCAGCCCCTGACGCCACCGCCTCCGGAGGGCCAAAGGCCCGGCCCGATACCAGCCTAGGCCGCAGGCCTAGGACCAGAAGCCTACGGCAAAGCCGCACGACGAACGCCGGGGGCGTGATGCGGAGCGGGAGATGGCGAGGCGTTCGGTGGGTGGGGCAGGCATTTCCCGAAGGGGTGGGCGGCATGCTCCGAGGGCAGGAATCGGCACGGGGATGAGGCGGGCGCTCCTTTGCCCCCTGAACTGCGATACTCCTCCCGCGCCCGTCTTGCGGCTATCGCCGGCCATGAAGGACCTAGGCCTGCGCTTCGCTGCGGCCTAGGCTGGTATGGGGCCGGGCCTTTGGCCCTCCGGAGGCGCTCCGCTTTTCCCCGATCAACCGTAAGGCGCCATATCCGCCGGCCATCAGAATGGCA
>JAQGPE010000520.1 GCA_028293225.1 Akkermansiaceae bacterium
CGCCAGGTCATCGTCCAGCCTGCTACGGGCCTCCTCGTAGAAATCCCAGGGCCGTGAAAAGTCCTCCCAGCCGGTGATCCACTCCGCCATCTCGCGCGGCATCAGCCCGGTCAATCCGGCCCGCTCGGCCACGCCCGACCAGCGAGTTGTTAGAGCCAGTCTCTCCTCAGAAATCTTCGCCAGACCCAGCGCCGCCTGTTCCGCCGCCGCCTGCAAGCCGGTCCGTTGCAGCCGCTTTTCCTCCAGTTGCGCGACGTCCTCCGCATCCCACCGCAGCCGGTCCGCGATCTCATCCGCCGACTTCACCAGGGCCGGATACACGGTCTCCAGCGGCTCAGCGGAAAGCGGCGCCTCCCCGGCCCGCCACTCGCGCAGCACCCGGCTCCAGCCCTGCTCGCGGCGCGTCCGGGCCTCGTCCAGATCCTGCACGCTCGGCAGGTTCTTCTGGCGGCTGCGGCGCTCGATCTCCGCACTCAGTTCAGCAACCCGGCGTGCGGCCTCGGTCTGCTCGGTCGCCAGCGTTTCCGCCCGCCGCTCCAGCGCGTCGAAGCCCTCGCGAAAGCCCTCCACGGTGCTCTTCAGCGGCAGTTCCAGAGCCCGTAGCGCCTTCAGTTCACCCGGGGCTCCCGGCAGCCGGGCCCGCAGCGAGTCCAGCCGCTTCAGCTCCACCGCCGCCTTGGTGGTGCGGGTCGCCAGACCGCCCGCCAGTTCCTCAAATCTTGCCGTGCGATCGACCGCCGCCTGCAGGCCAGCGACGTCGCCATGCGCGCTGGTGACCTGCCCCTCCAGCTCTGCGATCTCCCCGGCCAGCACGGTCGCCGCTTTCTCCGCCGCCGCCACCTTCTGCCCGGCTTCTTCAAGCGCCCCCGCCGCCTGCTCGACTGCCAGCAGCCGCGCCTGGGAAATCCGCAGCGCCTCCAGATCCGCCAGCGTCGTGGTGATCTCCAGCTCCTGGCACAGCCCGTCCATGCGGCCCTTCAGTTGCGCCTGCTCGAGCTGCTTTTTCCCCAGCGTCACGGTCCGCTCGCGATACAGCCCGACGCCGTAATGCAGCCGGTGAATCTCCGCCTTCCGCTCCAGGATCTCCGGGGCCAGCTCGCACGCCGCGCGCTGCGCCTGCAAGGCCGTGAGCTGAATCCCCAGCGGAGCCAGCCGGTCCTCCGCCGCCGTCCAACGCTGCCGCGCCTCCCGGATCTCCCGGGCAAATTCCTCCCGCAGCGCCGGCAGATCCGCCACCGCCGCAAGCTGCTCCAGCGCGTCCCGATACTGCCCGGAAATGGGCAGCGCATCCCGGCACCGCTCCAGCCACGCCCGGCGATCCACCAGCGCGGATTTCCCGGCGGCCAGCGTGCCGATCTCCCCCAGCAACTCCGTCAGCGCGCGGTCCGCCTCTTCCCAGAGTTCCGGCTTCATCAGCGCCTCCTTCGCCCCCTTCACCGACTCATCCAGCAGCCGCTTGGTCGCCCGGATGCTGCCGATGGCCTTCCCTTTGAATATCGTTGCCGCCTCTACCTCCAGCCCCCGGATCACCTTGTCGACCGGGGTGCCGCCGAGACTGGCGGAAAAGAGCAGTTCGCCCAGCCGTCCCTCGCCTTTCAGAAGAGCCGCCGCCCCCTGCCGCAGCTCGGTCGAGCCCATGCCGAACATGCTTTCGAAATACGCCCGGTCGATGCCCCCGAGATACTCGCCCAGCGCGGTGTCGGCCAGGGAGGTGCCCTGCGCATCCAGCAGCGTGTTCTTGTTGCCCTTGCGCCGCTGAAAGGTCGCCACCGTCCCGTCGCGCTTCTCCAGCTCGGCGGTGATCAGCAGCTTCTTGTAGTCGTGCAGGAAGCCGTCGGAGGTCTGCGCATCGATCCCGAACAGGAACGACCTCAGGGTTCGCAGCATCGAGCTCTTGCCCGCTTCATTCGGCCCGTAGACCAAGTGGAAATCCCCGCCCTGCGACGGCAGCTCCAGCCCGAAATCCGTGAACGGCCCGAAGGCCGGAATCTGAATGCGGCGAAATCTCACGGCGGCCCGGCCCTCCCTCCGGTGAGACGCTCCAGCACGATCGCGCAGGCATCGTCCGCCAGCGCGTCCCAGCCTTCCCCCAGCCACTCCGCGCTCAGCCGTTGGGCCAGCTCCGGGGGCAGCACCGCCAGGGCGCTCTCCACCTCGGCAGGCAGCGCGCGGACGCCCGTTTTCGATTCCTCGATGCTCTCCACCACCACCCGCGTCAGGGCATCCTGCTCGGCCAGTTCCCTCAGAGCCACCAGGGGCCGGGTCTCTAACAGCACCCGCTCGATCCACAGCCTGCCCGTGCCGAAATCCTCCGCGCAGCCCTCCACCTCCGCATGCAGGCGCTGGATGTCGCTGGTCAGCGGGCCGTGCAAAGCGGTCACGCCGGTGAAGGCGATCCGCACCGCCAGCAGCCTTTCCTCCGAGGCCTCGACCGCCGCCGCCATGACCTCGCGGGTCCGCGCATGCAGCTCTTCAAAACTCTCCGCCCCGCTCAGATCCACGCGCAGGAAAGCCCACCGCGCCACATCCAGCGTGACCCAGGCGCAGTCCGCCACTTTCAGCGCCGCGTCCACCGTCACCAGGTAGCAGCCGCGCGCCCCGGTCTCCCGGATGTGGCGGCCCTGCAGATTGCCGGGAAAGACCACCCACGGGTCGCGATTCAGGATCGCCGGCTGGTGCACGTGACCCAGCGCCCAGTAGTCATACCCTTTTGAAAGCAGGTCCTCCAGCGAGCACGGCGCGTAGGTGTCGTGCCCCGGCGCCCCGGCCAGACTGGTGTGCAGCAGGCCGAGATTGAAGCGCCCCGCGATGGCCTGCGGGTAGTCCGGCACCAGGTTCTTCTCCACCGTGCGGCTGGCAAAGCTCTGGCCATGCAGCGCCACCGGCAGCGTCGCGTGCAGCACCGTCTCGGCGGACTTGCTCGCGAAG
>JAQGPE010000524.1 GCA_028293225.1 Akkermansiaceae bacterium
CCACTGCTCCTCCAGCAGCGCCTTGGCCGCCTCTTCGCGGGCGAGGGCTTCCTCGACGCTGGCGAGCTGGGTCGAGACGTCATTGCCCCGGCGGGTCTCGCGGTCGAGGATCTGCTTTTCGATGCCGAGATTGCGGATCGCTTCACGGCGGCGCTCCAGTTGGGCCGGCGGCGAACTCTGGGTGAGGGCCACGCGGGCGCAGGCGGTGTCGAGCAGGCTGACGGCCTTGTCGGGAAGCTGGCGGGCGGGGATGTAGCGGTGTGAAAGGCGCACGGCGGCCTTCACCGCGTCGTCCAGGATTTCGATCCGGTGGTGCTTTTCCAGCACCTCAACGACGCCGCGCAGCATGATCGCGGCGCTGATTTCATCCGGCTCCTCCACCTTTACGACCTGGAAGCGCCGGGTCAGGGCCGGGTCCTTTTCGATGTATTTCTTGTACTCGCCCCAGGTCGTCGCAGCGATGGTGCGGAGTTCGCCACGCGCCAGTGCCGGCTTCAAAAGGTTGGCGGCGTCCCCCACCCCTTCGGCGCCACCGGCACCGATGAGCGTATGGGCTTCATCGATGAAAAGGATGATCGGTTTGGCGGAAGCCTGGACCTCCTGGATGACCTTGCGCAGGCGGTCCTCGAACTCGCCCTTCATGCTCGCGCCGGCCTGGAGCAGGCCGATGTCGAGCGTGCGCAGGGTGACCTCCTTCAGCGCGTCCGGCACGTCGCCGCTGGCCAGCTTCAGGGCGAAGCCTTCCACCACCGCGGTCTTGCCCACCCCGGCTTCACCGGCGAGGAGCGGGTTGTTCTGGCGGCGGCGCATCAGGATATCGACCACCTGGCGGATCTCGTCATCGCGGCACACCACCGGGTCGATCTTGCCTTCGCGGGCCTTGGCGGTGAGGTCGATCGAGAAGCGCTCCAGCGCCGAGTCACCCGGCTTCAGCGGAGCGGCCTCGCCGCCGGCATCATCCTGCACCGGGCTCTTGTCGTCTTCCGCTGAACCGGCGCAGATCGCGTCGAAAGCCTCCTCAAGCTGCTGGGCATTGATTTTTTGAAACTCCTTCGAAAGGCCGCCGAGGTAGGCGCGCAGGCTTGAGTTGCGGCTGGCGGCCAGCACCACGTGACCGGAGCGAATCTTGGTGCTGCCGAAGACCAGCGAACAGCAGACCCAGGCCTGCTCCATCGCATCGATCATCAGCCGCGAGAACGCCGAGAGCCGGCTGGCGCCACGCGGCAGCGAGTCGAGAAAGCGATTCAGATCCGGCGCCAGCCGGGCGGTCTCGCCGCCGAAATGACGGACGATCTTGACCAGATCGCTATCCTCGTTTTCCGCCAGAACCAGGAGCCAGTGAGCCAGTTCCATCTCCGGATTGCCCCGCTCCATGCAGCGCTGGGTAGCGGCATCGAGAGCGGTGTAGGCGAAGGGATTGAGCTTCTTGAAGTAAAAGGATGGCGTCTGGGTTTGCATAGGAGGAGAGGTGCAAGATTGACCGTTACTGGATGGCAATGAAAAGGTCGTCGAGATCCTTGGCCGGGGTGTCGCTGTGCAGCCAGGTACTGAGCCCGAGCCGCGCCCCACTGCCAAGACGGCAGCCGGGATAGTCTTCCTTTTTCAGGACGAGGTTCACATCGCAGAAGAGTTCACGATGCGTGTAGTACTTCACCAGCGAGCGCAGCGACTCCAGCGAGGGCGAGCCGGGAAACATCTTTTCGTAGGTCGCCAGAGTCATGGCACCGAGCCGCAGCGTGAAGCGCAGCTGGCGGTCCCAGATGCGGGCGCCAATGACCACCCCCGCGCCGAGCGGAGTCGCGCCCATGCCGCCCAGGCGACACTGATCCGTCTCCGGAATGTCGAGCCAGTGGCCGGTGTTTTCAATCACCTCCGCGCTGGTACCGAAGTAGTCCGCCGTCACCGCGGCGAGGCCACCGGCATGGCGGCTGCCATTGGAGAAATGCCCGGCGAAATAAAGGACCGCTTCGTCCGGAACGTCGAGGCGACCACGCAGGGCGTCGATGCCCAGTCCGGTGAACGAGCCGATGAAATCCGAGAACCGCGCCTCGACCGGCCGGTCATAGTCCAGCGCTTTCCGGCAGGAGGCCCAAGCGCGATAAAAGAACGAAATGAAGCGATGGTTGAAGACGTTGTAGAAATCTTCCAGGCTGGTATCGCGGCGGTGGATCGAGACCTGTGTGTTCGTGATCGGGGCGATGCGATCCGGATGCGGCACCCCCTGGCTGCGAGCCCAGACATACTCGGTCAACGAGAGCGGCATGGGCCCCGAGGGACCCAGCAGGCCGAGGAAAAATCCCTCCATGCGTCCGACCGGCCCGCTGCCATCGCGCTCCGGAAGCGCCCGCACGCGCTGCACCGTGGCCGGCGCCATGTGCAGATACGGCGTCTGATGGAAAATCAGCGGATCGTCGGCGAGGCGGCGGCCGGTGCCGACGCGCGGCATATGCGGCAGCATGCCCTCCACCCAGCGGACGAAGGAAAAGAAGTCGGTCTTGCAGGGCTCCGCACCGAATGCCTCGACGAAGCCGCGCGCGCGGTTGCGCTCGACGTCATCCGGATTGGTGGAAGGGGTGGAAACCATTTCAGTCAGGCCAGGGCGCGGGTTCCGGTGAGCGGCGGCCAGGTGACGAGACGCCCGCGCGTGCTGCTGAGCAGACTCGTCTCCACGAAGGAATTGATCGTGACATGATGCGCCAGGAAGCGCGCCAGCACGGAACCACAGAGGAAGGCGCTGGCCCCAGCAAAGCGGCGTTCATCGAAGGTGATCTCCACCGCCAGGCCGCGCTGGAAAGCCACCGGCCCGCCACCGGGCATGCGGCGGATCACGTGCTTCGAGGTCACCGAGGCGATGCCATCGATCCACTCGAAGGCGTCCTCCATGGCCGGCGGCATGTAAATGCGCAGCAGGTCCCGCAGCGCCACGATGCCTTTTCCGGCATCCTCGACGAGCGAGAGATAGTTGAGCGAAAGATGGCTGACGAAGCGCCAGGCATTGCTGCCTTCCGCGAGACTGTCCATCGGAGCGGTCGGCGGCACCAGCCAGCGCACCGAGGAAATCGCCTGGCCGCCCTCCGGGAGCAGGTCGGTGTCCCGGCCGGATAGCGGCATGGATAAAGGCAGATGCCGGTTCGAACAAAGCACCCGGACCGCCAGGGCATCGGCATCGTCGCGATACGGCGCATTGCGGCCATCAACCAGCGAGAGATAGACCTCGGAACCCAGGTAGCGGGACGAAGGTCCCTCGCGTTTCTCGCGGCTGCTGAGGATGCGCGGCTCACGACGCACCGTGTAGAAGGCGCGCGCGCTGGGGTCGCCGACTCCGCAGCGATAGAATGGCAGAAAGGGCGAGCGCACCGAACTCCCGTGCATCAGCGCGGCGACGTCCTGGACCGTCAGCACCTCGTGATGCAGCGGCTTGGTGCGATCCACCACCAGGTGGAATTCCGAGCGGTTGCGATCGAGCGCGACATGGTCGGCGCGGCGCTCGAACAGGTTGATCACCGGCGTCGCATTCAGAACAAAGGTCTCCGGCCGGACGAGATTGGCCATTTCCGGCGCGCCGCGCTTGAAGCCAAGAATCAGATCGACCGAGGTGGTTTGCAGGCCGGCCAGAGCGCGGGCAAGGCCCTGCAGCTTGAAAAACAGGAAGCGCTGCGGCATGCCCATATACTCCCGCAGCAGGCGGTAGCCCTCAAAGACCCGCGACTCCACCGGGAGCATCGCCTCCTCCGGGCTGAAACCGCCAGGAACGATCCGCGGCCCGCCAGGCTCGCCCAATTGATAGGTGCGCATGGCGCGACCGGGCACGCCCTTGGCGTCGGCCACGAACAGGTGGGTGGCCTGGGAAAAAATCTCCTCATGGATGCGGCCGGCACCGCCGACATCGCCACGGATGAAGAAGGTCAGTTCGTCGATCTCCTTCAGTGAGGCAAAAGTCGCATCCTGCTTGGTCATCTCCAGCCGCAGGCGTAGAGCACCCTTCACCGGCAGGCCGGCCGGCAGCCGCAGGATGTCGAGATCGCGATCGAAATAACGCGAACGCCCCACCGTGTCGCGAGCGAGACCGAACGGGTGGACGGTGACATCGTGCGCGGTACGGAACTCGCAGCGGGTGTCGACATCCGCGCCGAGATGACCCGTCAGGCTGGCGCCGCGCGGGACGACCAGCGACTCGGTCAACGCTTCGTCGGGATGGATTTCCACGATCCCCATCGACGGCACCGGCGAGAGCATCGCGGGATAAACCGTCTCTAACAGCGACTGGGTGAAGACCGGGAAATCCGAGTCCAGCTTCTGGTGCACGCGTGCCGCCAGGAAAGCGAAGCCCTCCAGCAGGCGCTCCACGAAAGGATCCTCGCAACCGTCGGTGCGCAGGCGCAACTGGCCGGCCACCAGGGGGTGCAGGGCGCCGAACTCGGCCGCCATCTCGCGGACGTGGCGCAGTTCGTCTTCGTAGTATCGCAGAAAGGCTTCGTTCATCGGAAAGGGAGGAGAGACTGTCCGGCTTGCTGACCGCTATGCATCGAAGGTCCAGGCCCCGGAGGCGGTATCCACGGAGGTCTCCATGGCAAAGCGCTCCGGTACCGGCTGGCTCCAGATGCTGCCACTGATGCGGAAGGCGATGGAATTGCCCTTGTCGCTGTATGGATCGGCCAATGATTCCACTTCCAGGGAACCGGCCAGGATCCGCGGTTCGAAGCGCAGGATCGCCTCGCGGATCGCGCGGGCCATGTCATCGGAATTGACCGCCGAGCCCATGCGGCCGGTGTAGGGCGGGATGCCGAAATTGAGCACGGAACTGGAAGCCTCCGGCAGATCCCAGATCGGCGAGCCGACCGGATGGGCCGAGGCATTCAGCAGCCAGCGCAGATTCCGCAGCACCTCCGCGCGATAAACCGAAATCGAGGTTCCGCGGCTCTGGCGGGCCTGCTCCGCTTCATCGATCCGCCAGAACAGGGATGGCAGGGCGGTTTCTTCGCGGAAGGTGGATTTCACGGCGGGTCGCTGGGTGTCGGATCAGCCGCTGGCTTTCCCGCGCCATGGAAAGAACACTGACCGAGAGAAAAGATCGGCACGACCTCGGAACCGAGGGCGAACAACTGGGCGCCGCGACCGATGTCCACCGCGTCATGGGCTTCATCCCAACCGGTGGTCTTTGCCAGCTTCTCCTCCTCCACGCCAGCGGTGGCAGTGCCCGGGCAGGTGGAGAACAGGTAGCCCTGCACGGGCTCGACCTTCTTGAGATGAACCATCACCGGCAGCCACACGAGATCCTGGATCAGCTCTGGACGCTCGGCGACGGCGATCCGCAACACATCCTCGAAAGGCAGCCAACCGTAGCGGCCATTGAAAACGCCTTCAAAGACGCCGGCCAGGCGGGTGTCACAATTGCGGAAGCCCTCGAACTCGTACTCGGCATTGAAGCCCCGGATCGCATCGAGCTCCAGGAACCGGGACTCGGCGACAGCGGCCAGAGGCACGGCATCGCCTTTTTCCAGGGCGGCTAGAGCTTCCTGCCAGGAGGCCAGCCACGCGGGCGGCTGGTCTCCTGGAATGAAAGCAGGGATCTCACCCCGCATCGTCTTTTCCCGGGCCTCGACCGCTGCCAGCAGCAGGCCGTAGATCGCGAGAGAAACGTCCGCGCCCATGCGCAGGCAGTTGTCGAGCTGCTCCGACGCCCTTGCCCATTCGCCATTGGCGGCGAACAGGGCAAAGAGCGCGGAACGGCAGGACGGATCGGATGGTGACGCGCGCACCGCCGCCTTGGCCGCAGCCAGCGCACCGGACATGTGCCCTTCCCTGACTTGTGCTTTGATTTCGAGAAGAGCATCCATATCCGGCACCGCGTCGAGTTGTTCCGATCAGCCCCCGGTGTTGGTATCGAGGTCCCAATGGGCCATCGTGTCGCCACCGGCGGTATTATCCTTGGTGACTTCGGTGTACTTCCACTCGATCTTCG
>JAQGPE010000569.1 GCA_028293225.1 Akkermansiaceae bacterium
GCGGTGATGGCGCCGATGATCGAGCGGGAAATCCTCTACCGGCTGCTGCTGGGGCCGCGCGGAGAAATGCTGCGGCAGCGGGCGCTGCCTTCCAGCTCGCATGCTCAAATCAGCCGGGCGATCGAGATGATCCGCAAGCGCTTTGACGAGCCATTGCGGATCGAGGATCTGGCGCAGCACGCGGGGATGAGCACACCATCGTTTCACCGGCACTTCCGGGCGGTGACGGCGCTGAGCCCGTTGCAATTTCAGAAGCAGATCCGTTTACAGGAGGCGCGGCGGATGCTGTTGGCGGAGAATGCGAATGCGGCGAGCGTGGCTTTTGAAGTCGGGTATGAGAGTCCATCGCAGTTCAGCCGGGAATACCGGAGGCTGTTCGGGATGCCGCCGGGGCAGGACAAGGTGGGGCTGAGAAAGGTGCTGACGGAGTCTTGATAGAGCGTTCTTTTGGTTGGGGGAAGAAGAAGTGCGGCCTGTGGCCGGGAGCTTTTCATCTGAGGCCAGTAGGCCTCAGCCACTTTGCAGAGCATTGCTTGCGCCGCTGAGCGTGGGTGCAAAAAAGCCCGGCATGTTCTGCCGGGCTTTTTGAAGAGAGAATGGAAAGAGCGATGGATCAGGCGGTGGCTTCCTTGACGCGCTGGAGGACTTCTTCGTAGGCCTCCATGACGCCGCCGAGGTCGCGGCGGAAGCGGTCCTTGTCCATCTTTTCGCCGGTCTTGAGGTCCCAGAGACGGCAGCCGTCAGGGCTGATTTCGTCGGCGAGGACGATCGTAGCCGGATCTTCGGCGAGGCGGCCGAACTCCAGCTTGAAGTCGACGAGCTTCAGGCCGCACTTGGCGAAGAAATCGCTGAGGATGCCATTCACCTTAAGGGCGGAGGCGCGCAGGAAGGCGAGCTCCTCCGGAGTGGCAAGGCCGAGTTCGCGGATGTAGTCGTCATTGACCAGCGGGTCGCCAAGGGCGTCGCTCTTGATGGAATACTCGACGATCGGCTGGGAGAAGACCTTGCCCTCTTCCACGCCGGTGCGCTTGGAGAAGCTGCCGGCGGCGAGGTTGCGGACGATGACCTCGACCATCAGGATATCGACCTTCTTGACCTCGACATTGCGCTCGTCGATCTGGCGGACGAAATGCGTCGGCACGCCTTCCTTTTCCAGGAAGCCGTAAATGAGGGTGCTGATGGCGTTGTTGAGACGGCCCTTGTTCTCGAACTGGGCCTTCTTTTCGCCGTTGAAAGCGGTGGCGTCGTCCTTGAATTCCATGCGGAGGACGTTTGGGTCTTCCGTGGCCCACAGGCGCTTCGCCTTGCCTTCGTAAAGCGGTGTCATGGGCGATACGTACGGACTGCCCGCGCGGGGGTCAAGCGGACCGTCTATTGCGGACTCGAAAAGTCGACGCCGTTCAGGGTATCCTTGCCGCCGCCGTTGGCTGTGGCGGCATTGGTGGCATATTTCGCGGGGACCAGACCCTGTTCCAGAACCAGGCCCGGACCGGTGTTTTTCTCGGCGCGGTTGTTTTCAACAATGAGCTGGCCGGCAGCGGCACGCATGACCAGGCCGCCGAGCAGGTTTTCCCGGCAGACATTGGTGCTGACATTCCCGCTGGCGGCGGCCGAGACGACGATGCCGAACTCGCGATTGGCGCGCAGATCGTTGTCCGCGAGGGAAACTTCTGGAGCGGTGGTATCGACAAGGATGCCCTTCCGGCTGTTCTGGAAGGCGTGGCTGGAGTGGATGGAAACGGCGGCACACTCCCAGGCGTCGTAACCGTGGCCGTAGTTGTTGTTGGCTTCGCACTCCTCAAGGGTCAGGCGGGTGCCTTTGCCGCGGGCGGCGACGCCGTCCCAGCCGTTGTTTTCAAAGGTGCAGCGCCTGGCGGTGAAGGCGCCGCTGTCGATGACCGCGACCCCGTGGCCGGAGGCGTCGATAAAACGGCAGTCCGAGGCGGTCAGCTCGCCGCCGCGCACCAGCAGGGCCGGGAAGCGGTTCGGGCTGGTGTCGAAAGAAGTCGGACGGAAGCAGACGCCGCTGACGCGGGCTCCCTTCGAGCCCGGACCGAAGGTGGCGGCGGCGCTTTCCTTCGCGTTGACTTCGATGAAGGTTTTGTCCGGGCCCGCGCCTTCCAGCGTGATGGCCTTGGTGATCACCAGCGGGCCGGGCCAGGTGCCCTCGCCGAGGACGATGCGATCGCGGTCGCCACAACTTTGGAGGGCTTTGTGGAGATCCGGGAAATCACCGGGCACATGGACGGTACGGGTGTAGGAGGCGAATTTTTCGTAGAGGGCTGCAATCGATTTGTCCTCGGGAGCGAGAGCCGAGGCCTCGCGGAGCCACTCCATGGCCTCGCGGTCGAAACGGCCCTGATCCTTCAGGCGGGCGGCGGCGAAGAGTTCGGCGGCACGATTGCGGTTGCGGATTTCCCGGTCGCGATCGCCGCGGATTTCCTTCAGTAGTGAGGCGGCCTCGGGCTCTTCCGGGAACTTGGCGAGCAGCTCTTTCGCGCTGGCTTCGGCGGCGTCCCACTGGTGGCGCTGGATGCTGTCGCGGG
>JAQGPE010000142.1 GCA_028293225.1 Akkermansiaceae bacterium
GAGAAGGAAATCTCCTGCGTGGCCGATCTCGCCAAGCACCTCGACCCGGCGAAGGTCAGCTGGATCAACTTCGACGGCCTGGGCGATGTCGCGGAACTCCAGGCCCTGGGCGAGCAATTCCATCTGCACCCTCTGGCCCTGGAGGATGCGCTCAACACCGGCCAGCGCCCGAAGACCGAGCCCTACCACAACTACCTCTTCATCGTCGCCCAGATGGTCTACCAGGACCGCGGGAAAAACATCTGCGGTGAACAGGTCAGCATGTTCCTCGGCGACCATTTCCTGATCACGGTTCAGGAGGAGGCCGAGTATGACGTCTTCAATTCAGTGCGGGAGCGCATCCGGGCCGGCCGCGGTTCGATCCGCAAATCCGGCGCCGACTATCTCGCCTACGCCCTGCTCGACTCGATCATCGACCACTACTACCCGGTGCTTGAGGAGATCGGCGTGGCGATAGAAGACCTGGAGGACGAACTGCTGGAAAAGCCGAGCCGCGACATGGTTTTCAAGCTCCACGAGCACAAGCGCAGCCTCGCCCAGCTCCGCCGCTTCGTCTGGCCGCTCCGTGATGTCGTCAACAGCCTCCTGCACGATCCGTCCGAGCAGATCACCGAGCCGACGAAGGTCTTCCTCCGCGACTGCTACGACCACACGGTCCAGCTCATGGATCTGGTGGAGAACTACAAGGAAATCACCACCGGCCTGATGGAACTCTATCACTCCAGCGTCGGCCTGAAAACCAACGAAGTGATGCGCGTCCTCACCGTGATCACTTCCATTTTCATTCCGCTGACCTTCATCGCCGGGGTCTACGGCATGAACTTCGCGCCACAAACACCGTCAGGCCAGACCCTGCCGCTGAACATGCCGGAACTCTACCATCCGTATGGCTACGTCGGCGTCATGATCATCATGGCCCTGATCGCCGTGGTGCAGCTCATCGTCTTCCGCAAAATGAAGTGGCTGTGACGGGCCGGCCGGCCGGGGATGCCCGATCAGAGCGGAAAAGTGGCGCGGACGCCCTCTTTCTTCTTCGCCGCGCGGGAGCCCGACATCGTCAGCTGGGGGCGGTCGGTTACGCTGTGATACGGCAGTTCCGGCTTTGCCTCGACGGTGCCCTCATCTCCTTCTTCAAGAGGTGCGGACACTTGGCGGGCGGGCAGGGGAGCGTCTTTGATCTCCGGCGGCACCAGAACTTCCGCCGGGTCGGCCAGCACCTCCTGCACCTCTCTCGCCACCGGGTCGTTGCTTACCTTCACCGGGTGATCCCCCATCGGTCGCACCACCCACAGCAGAGCGCAAAGAGCGCCCACGATGACGGCCTTCGAAACGAAAATGGAGCAGGTTCTGGCAGACATGGGTCCGGGTGGTTGGATGGAGATTGCTAACGCATCACATTCAGCGGGGCTGCATGACGGGAGAATGAAGAGACGGTGAATTCTATAAGACTAACGCCTCCCGGCCTCCTTTTATTCGTTTTTTCTCCACGCAATCCGGCAGAAAGGGGAATGATCCTCTCATGTCCGAATTCTACGAAACGCCCTCCGAGCCGATTCCCGAATCTGCGGTCGTTCCCCAGAGGATGGAAAAAGTGGTCCGCCTGATCTTTGCCGCCGTCGGGGCGACTCCGATCATCGTCGCGATCCCGGGCTATTTTTTCATCAGCCGGTTCGGGCAGATGTTCCGCGACTTGGGCGGCGAGGCCTCAACGCCGGTCCGGCTGGTTTTTTACGGTGGAGGAATCATTCCGATGGGCCTGCTCGCCCTGACCGGCCTGGCGGTGATCATCAGCGCGCTGGCCGGGAAGATGCGCTGGATCGTGGTGACGTTCGGCATCGCGATTCTCGCCACCCTGGTGGTTTTCCCGATCACCATCTGGCAAATCAACCACTACCTGGTCGAGATCAGCAGCACTCACTGACGGCCCGTCACGGCCGCACGGTACCCTGGTTCAGCGCGCCCAGGTCACCCCAGGCGAACGACGACTCAAGGCTGTGCTGGAGAAACCGCTTGGCCTCCCCGACGGCGGCGTGCAGATCCCGTCCCAGTGCCAGGTTCGCCGCGATCGCCGCGGAAAGGGTGCAGCCGGTTCCATGGCTGGCCACCCCATGGAGGCGGGGCGAGCGGTACCAGGTCGGCATATCGTTTTCCACCAGCAGATCGGCGCATTCCGGCGTGCCGAGGTGCCCCCCCTTCAACAGGACGGCCGTGCCGTAGCGGGCCGACAGATCCCGGGCCGCCCGTTCCATCGCCGCCTCATCGGGAACCGGCTGGTCCCATAGCACCGCGGCCTCATCCAGGTTGGGCGTAATGAGCGTGCCGAGCGGAAACAGGCGCTCCTGATAAGTCGCGATGGCCTGGTTCTCCAGCAGCGCGTCGCCGGTGGAGGCGATCATCACCGGATCGATCACCAGCGGGATGTCCGGCCACTCCGCCAGGATCTCCGCGATGGCCACAATGTGCGGCTTGGAAAACAGCATGCCGGTCTTGATTGCCGCAATCGGATAGGCCCCGAGCAGAACCTTCAGCTGATCCTGCAGTACCGCCGGCGGCACCGCATGGACCGACCGGACCACGGCCGGCGTCTCCGCGACCACGCAGGTCACCACGGTCAGGCCATAGACCCCATGCGACTCGAAGGTCTTGAGGTCGGCCTGGAGTCCCGCGCCTGCGGAGCAGTCGGAACCGGCGATGGTGAGGGCTACGGGCGGCGAGGAGGGCATGGCCGGACCATGCCATATCCCGCGGGTGCTGGAAAGACCTCCCCGCGACTCTCTTCCAGTCATGCCGGACCCGCGCGCAGACCGGCTAACAGCAGGTCGAAAACCGCAGCCGCTTCCTCGTCGCGAGGCCCTGGATGCTGCTGTAGCAGTGCTGGGTGATGAAAGGGATAGGTGCTCATGAAAAACGCCTGTGCGGCCGCCTTTGGCTTGAGATGGGCGGCAAACTCTCCATTCGCCACCCCCTCGGCGATGATCCCTGCCACCTGCGCCTGGAGCACGGCCACGTGATCGCTTACCACCTCGCGGGAATGTTGGACGATGTAGTAGTGCATCTGGAACATCTCCGGGTCGCAGATCATCTTGTTCTGCTTGATGGCCCTCAAGGTGTCGAACCAGGCCTTCAATCGCTGGGCGGCGTTCAGGCTCCGGTTTTCTGCCACCGCCTGGAGCGGGTCGGTCACAGCATGCAGCCAGCGGGATGCGACCGCCTCCAGGAGAGCTTTTTTGTTGGGAAAGTGCCGGTAGATATTGCCGTGGCTCATTCCCAGCACCTTGGCGATGTCCACCACGTTGGTCTTTTCCGGACCATGGCGGCGCAGCACGCCTTCCGCCGCGTCGAGAATCCGATGCGGCAGGGGAAGTTCGTCAGGTGCGACAGCCATGGCCAACCTTAACAGAGAACCATCCGCCCGCAGCCACAAACCGGACAAATGACAAAAAACAAAAAATGTCACTTGTGAGGACGAGGCTCTGTGGCATTCTCTTCCCACCATGAAGACACCCCTTGGCGGACACTTCGCCTTTCCCGGAAACTTGATGACCGTCAACAGCAAGGTCTACCGCGCCATGCAACTCACCGGCCCCGGCGTTTTCGGCCCGCCGAAAGACCACGCCGCCGCTCTCGCCGTGCTTCGCGAGGCGGTGGAGCTCGGCATCAACCACATCGACACCTCCGACTTCTACGGTCCTCACGTGACCAATCGGCTCATCAAGGAGGCTCTCCACCCCTACCGGGATGATCTCGTGATCGTCACCAAGGTCGGCTGCGTCCGCGGCGAAGACAAATCCTGGAACCCGGCGTTCTCGGCGGAAGCACTGACCCAGGCGGTGCACGACAATCTGCGCAACCTCGGCCTTGAAGCGCTGGATGTGGTCAATCTCCGCGCCATGTTCGACATTCACGGACCCGCGGAAGGCGAGCTGGAAGAGCCGCTCAGCGCTCTGATCCAGCTTCGCAAGCAAGGCCTCATCCGCCACATCGGTCTCAGCAACGTAACCCACAAGCAGGTCGAAGACGCGCTGCAGATGGTCCCGATCGTCTGCGTGCAGAACCAGTATAACCTGGCTCACCGCGAGGATGACGCCTTCATCGAAAATCTGGCCGGCCAGGGCATCGCCTACGTGCCGTTCTTCCCGCTCGGCGGTTTCTCACCGCTGCAGTCGGCAACGCTGTCCGACGTAGCGACGCGGCTCGATGCCACGCCGATGCAGGTGGCGCTCG